>CAYXCX010000295.1:0-2444 GCA_964463405.1 uncultured Clostridia bacterium | reverse complement strand
GGTAGTGTCAAGTATCTTTCGCACTTTTGATTTGAGGTAGTCCTTAAACCAAGACGAGAATGTGGGAAAGTGGAAAAGGCGAAGCCTTTTCCAAGGGATGTGGGAGCCCCGAAGGGGCTCCCATCATCCCGTCTTTTCCACATTCCGGCGTCTGCCATTTTGTTCATGCTGTCGTTGACACCTCCTCTTCCATAACGTCGTTGAACCGTTCCATGCTCATGTACATGCGCGTTCCCCAACGGGTGCCCGCTATGTGCCTTAATCGAGCTGCCACCAGCATCAGTGCCGACTCCCCGTCGGGAAAGCTCCCTACTACCCGCGTTCGCCGGCGGATCTCGCGCATGATCCGCTCCAACGGGTTGTTCGTCCGCAGGTGCCGCCAGTGCGCCTGGGGGAAGTTGTAGTAGCTCAGCGTCTCATGGGCTCCTTCCCTGACCATCTTGGCCGCCTTGGCCAGCTTCATCTTCTCCAGTTTAGCTGCCACAGCCTTGATCTTCTCCTCGGCCGCCTTGCGGTCCTCCTGGGCGTGGATCGCCTTCAGCATCGCTGCAACGATCATGATCTTGCCCCTTGGGGTCATCGTGAACACGTTGCGGTAAAAATGGACCACGCACCGCTGCCAGCGTGCTTCCGGATACACTTCTCCCAGCGCCTCGACCAGCCCCAGGCACTTGTCCGAGACCGCCAGCTCGACATCATTCAACCCTCGGGTCTTCATGTGCCGCAGGAACGACAGCCAGCTCTCCTTGTCCTCCTTAGCTCCTTCCACAACCCCTAAAACCTCTCTAAAACCGTCTTCATTTACGCCGAAGCATACCAGGATCGATAGGTTGCGCACTTCGCCGCACCAACTGCGCTTCAGCCAGATGCCATCCAGGTAGATGTAGCGGTGACGACCCTCGATGGGCTGGTTGCGCCACTCGTTGATCCGCTCGTAGGTCTTCTTGTTCAGGTTGCTGACCGTACCGGGACTGACTCGAGTGCCCCATAGCGCTTCAGTTATGTCCTCCACTCGCCGCACGCTGACCCCGGCCAGGTACATCTCGATCAGCGCTTCCTCCACCGAGGCCTCGCGCCTGCGGTAGCGTTCAATGATGGCGGTCTCGAACGGCAGATGCCGCAGCTTGGGCACCTTCAGCTCGACTTCGCCCGCCTTGACGTGCAGCTTGCGCTTGTAGTGGCCTGCCCGCGTGTCCTGACGCCCAGCGCTGCGCTCGTAGCGCCTGGCTTGGCACAAACGGTCCGCCTCCGCATCCAGCATGCCGTTGAGCATCTCCTCAACCGTCTGCTTGACCAGTCGATCCACATGGGCATGCACTTCGCCCTCGTTGATCTGGATGATCTGGGGCTTGCCCACTTCCATTTTGCCGGCTTCCTTGCTATCCTTGCTCACAGGTGGTCCTCCTTGTTTTAGGTTTTAGCTGAACCGGAAGTATAACAACTTCCAAAAACTTGGAGGACTACCTCTCCTTAAATGTGCGAAAAATAGTGTACGTTATCACTTAAAGTTCGTTGTTTTTCTTACTAACACTAACACTAACACTAACACTAAGAGATCGTTGAGTTTATTTCTTCTCTGCCAATGCCCGGACGATCTCCCGGGCCAGAAACCGGGCCAACGGCGCGATCGTGCGCTGCACCGGGCGGGTCAGGCGCTTGCCCGGCAGCAGCGACTTGGGCTGCACCCCGACCAGGATCGCCCGGCAGGGGAGCGACGCGGACAGGAAGCGCATCAACAGCTTCAGCGGCAGGCGGTGGCTGGTGACGTCGCCCAGGGTGATCTCTTCCTCATCGACCAGGAAGGCTGTGCCCGGCGCCCGGCCATGATCGACGGCGTCGAGCAGCAGCACGTGGCTGGGGGCGAAGGCGCGGACCGCGCCGGTGTGATTCTCGGGGGCCTCGCCGCCGTCCAGGACGCGCAGGCGCGGATCCGCGGGCAGGATGCGGGCCAGGGCCCGGGCCAGGGCTCCGCCCAGGCGGTCGTCGCGCTTCCAGTCCATGCCGAGGCCCAGGACGAAAATGCGCTCGGCGCCGGCCAGCCGCGCGGCGAAATTTCCGGCAAATCCCGCCGCCTGGGGGAATGCCGCCTCGGGCATTCCGGATTTTTTTGCGGCGGGCGTCGTGCGGGCGATGGCCGGTCTACTTGTACTCGATCTTCAGCTGGCGGCGGTTGAGCACGGCGATCTCGAATTCGCCGTCCATGCGGTAGGTCTTGGTGGGGCAGGAGTCGACGCACTGGGCGCAGTGGATGCAGCGGTCGTTGTGCAGGATCATCTTGAACTTTTTCTCGGTTTCGGAGAGGCGGATGATCTCGATGGCCTCGGCCGGGCAGTCGTTGACGCAGATGTTGCAGCCGATGCACTTGGCCGGGTCGAAGACGACGTTGCCGCGGAAGCCCGGAGGCACGGGCGTCTTTTCAAAGGGGTACTTGACCGTCGCCGGCT
>CAYXCX010000294.1:0-2460 GCA_964463405.1 uncultured Clostridia bacterium | reverse complement strand
CGGTCGCCTGCTGGCCGGCCTGCGCCACAAGGCGGCCAAGGGCGAGCTGCGTCAAGGGTTGCCGGTGGGCTTCGACTACGACGAGCAGGGCCAGGTGGTGATCACGCCCGACGAGGCCGCGGCCGAGGCGATCGCGACCGTCTTCGCGCGCTTCGAGGAGCTGGGCAGCTCACGTCCGGTGATGCTCTCCCTGCGCGAGGACGGCCTGCTGATCCCGCGCCGACGGCCCGGCAGCAGCCGCCTGACCTGGTCGGCCGCCACCTACCCGGCGATCCACGACTTCCTCACCAACCCCGCCTACGCCGGTGCGTACGTCTTCGGCAGGACGCGCACCGAGAAGCGTCTCGCCAGCGACGGGCGCGTCGTCGCGCGCACCGTGCAGCTGCCGCGCGAGGAGTGGGAGGTGCTCATCGTGGGCCACCATCCGGGCTTCGTCTCCTGGGAACGCTACGAGCAGATCCAGGAGCGCCTGCGACGCAACTGGCGCCCGCCGCGCGGCCATGGCGGCGGCGCGGCCCGTGAGGGCGCCGCGCTGCTCCAGGGCCTCGTCAGGTGCGGGCGCTGTGGGCGCATGATGCAGGTCGGCTACTCCGGACCGAAGGGCAACAGCCCCCGCTACCTGTGCGCGCGTGCCAGGACGCTCTACGGCGCCGAGGCGACCTGCCAGTCCCTCGGTGGGCGCAGCCTCGAGAGGCGCGTCCTGGAGGAGGTCTTCGCGGTCCTGGAGCCGGCCGTCCTGGAGGCGACCGCCAAGGCGCTCGCCGAGGCGGACCGGCTGCATCGGCAGCGCCTGCAGGCCTTCGCGCTCGGGGTCGAGCGGGCGCGGTACGAGGCCGCGCGCGCCCAGCGCCAGTTCGACGCGGTGGAGCCCGAGCACCGGCTTGTGGCGCGCGCGCTTGAGCGCGCCTGGGACGAGCGGCTGGCGGCCCTGCGGCGCGCCGAGGCCGATCTCGCCGCACAGCGGCTGCGCCGGCCGCTGGCGCTCAGCGACGAGGAGGCGGCCTGGATCGAGCGTGCCGGCGCCGACCTGCGCGCCATCTTCGAGGCGCCGACGACGACGATCCGGGAACGCAAGCAGCTGCTGCGGGCGCTGATCGCCGAGCTCGTCGTGACCATCGACAAGGAGCAGGGCAACGCCACGGTCGCGATCGTCTGGGAGGGCGGCGCGGTGAGCCGCCTCGACATGGCTCTGCGCAGGACCGGAGCCCACTTCCGGGCGACCGACGAGGAGACGGTGGCCCTCGTGCGTCGCCTCGCCTGCCACTACGACGATGCGACGATCGCCGCCATCCTCTCGCGCCAGAGGCGGCGCACCGGGACGGGACGGCCCTTCACGCAGGCGCGCGTCAAGAGCCTGCGCCAGTCCCGCGGCATCGCGGCCTCCGTGGCCGGCGGCGCCGGCAGGAACGACGGACAGGCGGACGTGCTGAGCGCCGGTGAGGTAGCGCGCGAGTTCAGCGTCGACAAGTCCACGGTCTATCGCTGGCTGCGCGACGGGTTCCTCGTCGGCGAGCAGCTCACCCCCGGGGCGCCGTGGAGGATCCGCATCGATGCCGCGGTCCGTGCCCGGATATGCGAGGATGGACGGAGCCTGTCAAGCTGAATGAGACACCCGGCGCTCGTCTTTCAGGGTGCAACCTCCTCGCTCGTGGCGGGCTTGTTGATCCACACGGCCGCCGGCAGCGCCGGTGGCCGCGGCGGATGGCGCACGAAGCGCTCGGGCGTTGCCGCGTAGCTGCTCGCAAGGACGCGAGCACGAGCGGCGTGCAGCGCCTTCGCCTGGCCGTGGTGGACGGCAGCCGGGGTCATCAGGCCGATGCCGCTGTGGCGATGCTTGTGGTTGTACCAGGCAAAGAAGGCGCGGCTGAAGGCGCGCGCCTGCTCGATGTTCGCGAACCGTGCGGGGAACTCGGGCCGGTACTTCAAGGTCTTGAAGTGCGCCTCCGAGTAGGGGTTGTCGCTTGCGGTGTAGGGCCGGCTGTGGCTCTTGCTCACGCCGAGGTCGGCCAGCAGGAAGGCGACCGGCTTGGAGGTCATAGCGCTGCCGCGGTCGGCGTGCACCGTCAGGCGCCCGGGCCCGATCTGCTGTTGCTCGGTCGCCTGGGTGATCAACGCCCTGGCGAGCTCGGCCGACTCGCGATGGGCGACGGTCCAGCCGACCACGTAGCGGCTGAAGACGTCCAGGATGACGTAGAGGTAGAACCAGGTCCACTTGGCCGGGCCCTTGAGTTTCGTGATGTCCCAGCTCCAGACCTCGTTGGGCCGGCAGGCGAGCAGCTCCGGCTTGGCGTAGGGCGGATGGCTGAGCTGATTGCGCCTCTCGCGCACCTCGTCGCAGGCCGCCAGCAGCCGGTACATCGTGCGCTCCGAGGCGAGGTAACGGCCCTCATCGAGCAGCGTCGCCCTGGGGTTGCCCCGTTCTGACAGACACATTCCTTACGCTGCCTGAGTCTCTTCTGC
>CAYXCX010000293.1:0-2462 GCA_964463405.1 uncultured Clostridia bacterium | reverse complement strand
AAACTTGGAGGACTACCTCTCTTCTAAAATGTGCGAAAAATATTTTACGTTATCCGTTCTGGTCGGCTTCCCTGGCGCAGCTGATCGACGGCGCCTTGGGCATGGCCTACGGCGTCAGCTCCAACACCTTCCTGCTCAGCATCGGCATCCCGCCGGCGGCGGCCAGCGCCAGCGTGCACATGGCCGAATGCGTGACCACGGCGGTGTCGGGCGCGGCGCACTGGCGGCAGGGCAACCTGAACTGGTACCTGATCAAGCGCCTAGTCATTCCCGGCATCCTGGGCGGCGTCGCCGGCGCCTACATCCTGACCTCGATCGACGGCAATGCCATCAAGCCCTTTGTATCCGCCTACCTGCTGCTGATGGGCGTCGTCATCCTGGCCAAGGCGCTCAGCCGCAACCACGTCCACCGCGAAGTCAAGAGCCATTTGATTCCATTGGGCCTGGTCGGGGGGTTTTTCGACGCGGCCGGCGGCGGCGGCTGGGGCCCGATCGTCACCACCACCCTGGTCGCCCGCGGCAACCAGCCGCGCTTCGCCATCGGCTCGGTGAACTTCAGCGAATTTTTCGTCACCTTCGCCCAGTCGCTGACTTTTCTGCTCACCCTGGGCATGCTCGACACCTGGAAGATCATCCTCGGCCTCCTGGTCGGCGGCGTCCTGGCTGCGCCGCTGGCGGCCGTTGCCGCCCGCAAGCTGCCCCACCGCGTGCTGATGGCCATGGTCGGCGTGCTGATCGTCGCGCTCAGCCTGCGCACGATTCTCCTTACCCTCAGGTAGATCGCGTTCCGGCGCGGGAAGCGCCAGGCTGCCCTTGACTTGAGAAGTCGCGTGGTCTAAGGTTAGCGGCGGCGGCGCCGCCGCGCCGCTTTCGGAGCCGCAACATGGAAGGAACGGGCGCCCTGTTCTTCGCTTTCTGCTACCTGGGCCTGTTTCTCCTCCTGGGCAAGATGCTGCGCGTGGCGGTGCGCCTGTTCCAGATCCTGTACCTGCCGGCGTCGATCCTGGGCGGCTTCCTCGCCCTGGCCTGCGGCCCCTATTTGCTCGGCCTGCTTCCCGCCTGGGCGGTGGGGCAGTGGGCGCAGTTGCCGGGCCTGCTGATCAACCTGGTGTTCGCCAGCCTCTTCCTGGGGGTGGCCCTGCCCTCGGCGCGCGCCCTTTGGCAGCAGGGAGGCGCCCAGCTCTGCTTCGGCATGGTCGTCGGCTTCGGCCAGTACGCCGTCGCCCTGCTGCTCACGGCGCTGGTCCTGGTCCCGGCGTTCGGCGTCCCGCCCGTCTTCGCCTGCATCCTGGAGGTCGGCTTTTCCGGGGGGCACGGCACGGCGGCCGGCATGGCCGACGTCTTTCGCAGTGTCGGCTTCCCCGAGGGGGCGGCGCTGGGGCAGATGTCGGCCACCGTGGGCATCCTCGTGGCCGTGGTCGGCGGCATCACCTTCATCAACGTCGCCCTGCGCCGCGGCTACCGCACGCTGGGCGCGCCGCCCGGGCCGCGGCGGGCCGGCAGCGGCCTGATCGGCCGCGACAAGAGCTTTCCCATCGCCCGCGCCACCGTCGCCCCCGAGGCGCTCGAGCCATTGGCCTTCCACTTCGCCCTGGTGGCCGTGGCCGTGCTCCTGGGCTGGGTCCTGCTCGGCCGCGTGCGCGGCCTGCACCCGCTGCTCAAGGGGTTTCCCCTCTTCCCGCTGGCCATGATCGGCGGCCTGTTCATCCAGGCGCTGGCGCGGCCGCTGCGCTTCGACCGCTACCTCGACCGCGACACCTTCGAGCGCATCCTTGGTTTTTCCATTGACCTGCTGGTGGTGGCGGCCATCGCCACCATCCGCCTCGACCTGTTCCTGGCCAACTTCTGGCCCTTCCTGCTGCTGATGCTGGCGGGCGTCGCCTGGCTCTTCTTCGCCCTCATCGTGCTGGCGCCGCGCATGTTCCCGCGCTTCTGGCTCGAGCGCGGCGTCACCGAGTACGGCATGCAGAGCGGCGTGACCGCCATCGGCCTGCTGCTGCTGCGCCTGGTCGATCCGCTCTACGACACCGGCACGGCCGAGGCCTTCGGCTTCAAGCAGATGGTGTACGAGCCGCTGCTCGGCGGCGGCCTGGTCACCGCCACCGCCCCCTTCCTGATCCTGCGCCTGGGCATGGGCCGGGCGCTGGCCTTGTCTGTCTCCCTGATGGCCTTCTTCTGGCTGGTGTCGCTGCTGAGCGGCTGGTTCCGGCTGAAGCCCTGGCCGGGGGGAAGCAACTCAACGAGCTCTTAGTGTTAGTGTTAGTGTTAGCAACAGCAATCTACGAGCTCTTTAAAAACAACAGATCGTGCTGTTTGGAATCACGAATGACGAATCGCGGATTACGGAAGATCGTTGATCGCAGCTGCTTCCCCCATCCCGACCATTAATAGTTCGCCGAGCTTCTTGCTAACACTAACACTAACACCACTGCTGTCCAAAATAAATCGCTCGTTGGACAGAC
>CAYXCX010000292.1:0-2476 GCA_964463405.1 uncultured Clostridia bacterium | reverse complement strand
AGCACCTTGTACCAGTGCATATTTATCAAAAATATAATTATCAGACTTCTTTATCAGGAGCCCGAAGCCGAGACCCGGCTGCCCGCCGCCCACGAGGACGAGATGGAAAAGACCTCGGCGCCGGTGCGCGAGAACGATCCCGAGCGCTACGCGCGGGTGATCATCAACGACATCATCCTCTACAACAAGAAAGTGGTCGACGACGGCATCAAGAACCGCAACCTGTACGACGTCCTCAAGGAAACCCTGCTCCAGGCCAAGGAGCTTTTCCTGCGCCGCTCCAGCGACCTGCGCTATTTCGAGGAGCAGCTGGTGAACGTCCTGGCCAAGGGCGACCGGACGGCGCTGAAAGGCTACAAGTTTGAAGCTCTCAAGTAAGAGCGGCAGCACCCCCTATACCATGCTGTTCTGCCAACTGGCGGCGTTCTCCTTCGCAGCCGCCTACGCCGCCGCCAGCCTCTGCCTCGCTCCGGAGCCCGCCGCGCCCGGCCCCGACCTCGACCGCCGCCAGCTGTTCGCCAACTACCGGCTCCTGGCCCCGTTCCTGCCGCAAGGGCCCGGCCCCTTGGCCGAGGACCCGGCCGGGGCGGTACCGGCCCAGCCCCTGCTGGCCGGCCTCGACGCCCTGGCGGCCGCCGAGAAGAGCCTGGCCGTCCGCGACTTTGACTCCGGCCTGGCCGCCCTGGAGGCCGTTTCGGACCGTTTCTCCTTTCTCTCCGCCCGCCGCGACTCCCTGCGCCTGCGCCTGCTCCACGGCGGCCGGCGTTATGCCGCCGCTGGGGCCTTCAGCGACGCCCGCCCGCCTGCCGACCCGCCAGGCCGGGTTCTGCGCCTGGACTGCCTGCTCAGAACCGGCAGGACGGCGGACGCCATCCCCGAATTCAAGGCACTGTTCGCCGGCAGGGGGCTGGACGCCTTTGCCGGAATTCTGAGCCGTTCAGACCTTTCCATGCTGCTCAAGAGGCTGGGGGAGGAGGATTGGCGCGGCAAATTCGCTTTTCTGCTGGCCACGCGCCAGGGGGGGGAGTTCCGCCGCGAGGTTGCCTTCAGCCCCCATGGCGCGCTCAACCGCCTGTACCAGGCCGAATTCGCAATCCAGGGCCGGGCCTACGCCCGCGCCGGCCAGCTGCTGCGACAGGAGATTTCCGAGCCGTACGCCGGGGCGGCCGAGCGCCTGCGGGCCAAGGTCGGCCTGCTGCAGGACCCCGCTTTTGACCTGGACGGGGAAGTGCGCCGGCTCGCCGAGAACGAGGCCCTGGACCCCTCCTTGTTCCTGGACCTGGGGCAGATCCTCCTCGGCCGCCGCGAGTTCGCCAGGTCGCTGCCGCTGCTCGAGCGCTTCCTGGCGGAAAGCCGCGAGCGCGACGAGGAGTACTGGAAGACGGCCTGGCTGCTGGCCTGGCTCCACTACCGCCTCGATGACCGCCGGCAGGCGCTCAAGTATTTCCGCCTGGGAGCCGAATCCTCGGTGCCCGGCTACCGCATCGCCTCCCGCTACTGGCAGGCCAGGCTGGAGGAGCGGGATGCGCCCGACCTGAGCGAAACCCCCTTTTCCTATTACGCGGTCAAGACCCTGGCCGGCGGTCCGGGATTCGCCGGCCTGCACGCGGGCTTCCTGGACAAAATCGACGATCCCCCAGGCCAAAAGCTGCTGGAAATCGTCGCGGAGCTGCGCCTGCTGGCCGGCCGCGGCCTTTGGGACGAGGCGGTCGAGGCCGTCGGCTGGGCGGCCAGGAAGGAATCAGGGCTGGGGGCCGGCGACCGCAACCTGCTGCACCTGATCGAATCCCTGCTTCACTTGGGCCGCGGGGACCATTTCGCCGCCTGGGGCGAGTTTCGCAGGAATTTCGGCGTCCCCGAGGAAGTCCTCCTGCCCCGGTTCCTGAGCGAGCTCTTCTTCCCCCGCGCCTATGCCGACCGCATCGAACTGCACAGCCGCGAGCTGGGAATCGATCCCAACCTGACCCTGGCCCTGATCCGCGAGGAGTCGTTCTTCCGCCGCGAAGTCCGCTCGCCGGCCAACGCGCACGGGCTGATGCAGCTGCTGCCCGCCACGGCGCGCCAGGTCGCCGCAGGCATGGGGCTGAAGATCAGGCCCGGGGACCTTGCCGATCCCGACACCAATATCCGCCTGGGCCTGCGCTACCTGAAATCGCTGCTGCGGCGCTATGAAGACCGCCTGTACCTGGCGCTGGCGGCCTACAACGCCGGGCCGCACCGCGTCGACCAGTGGCTGAAGGATTTCCCTCTCGCCGACGAGGAGGAGTTCATCGAGATGATCCCCTTCTCCGAGACCCGCAACTATGTCAAGAACATCCTGCGCAACCGCTTCTTCTACGGCTATTATTACGGGACGGCCGGTGCCTGAGCCCCCGGCTGGAACGGCCGGTCCCGACGCGCGGGAGCGAATTGACCCGGCGCCGGCGCGGTGATACAATCGCTCCTGATACCCGGCGGCCGCAACGGCCTGCGCAGG
>CAYXCX010000291.1:0-2481 GCA_964463405.1 uncultured Clostridia bacterium | reverse complement strand
GCACTGACCATGTCGTCCTGACTCTGCCCTCGTGGCTCACCGCCTTGGTCCAGGGCGAGATCGAAATGCGCGACCCCGGGCAGCGCATGCGCTGGGTCATCAACCTGTCGCGGCGCAACGTCGAGGAAAAGAGCGGTGGGCCTTTCGCCGCCGCGGTCTTCGAGCGCGAGACGGGGAGACTGCTGGGAGCGGGGGTCAACCGCGTCGAGCCCCTCAACTGCTCACCGGCCCACGCCGAGATCGTGGCTTGCGCCATGGCCCAGAAGCGGGCCGGCACCTTCGACCTGAACCGAGTCAACGCCGGCAGCGAACTGGTGACCAGCTCCCAACCCTGCCTGATGTGCCTGGGCGCCGTGCTGTGGTCGGGGGTGACCCGGCTCACCTACGGCGCCACCGCCGACGACGTCGAAGGCATCGTCGGCTTCGACGAGGGGCCGCTGCCCCGCGACTGGCAGGGCGAGCTGAACAGGCGCGGCATCACCGTGGCGGGCGAGTTCCTGCGCGCCGAGGCGGTCGCGGTGCTGAAGCGCTACAAGGAAACGGCCGGGATAGTCTATAACGGGCGATCCAGGGGATAATTGTAACGAACTCTTAGTGTTAGTGTTAGTGTTAGTGATAGAAAAAGCAATAAGGAAGATCTAATAAATCAGAATGCTAGATTGCCCTCTCTTTCTACTACCACTACCACTATCACTACCACTGCGCGGGCCGAAGGCCCGCGTTACAGTCCCTTTTTCTGCATCAATTCGCGGTTGCGCGCCGGTCAATGCGCCGCGTGGCCCGGCCTGGCGTGCCAGATGCGGGTCATGATCAGGGCGCCGATTAGGCTGAAGGGGATGATGCAGCTCACCCAGACCCAGGCGCTGCCCGGGTCGTGGCCAGCGGCGGCGACGCCGTCCCAGCCGTAGGTCTTCAGCACCCAGCCCAGACCGAAGCCGGTCAGACCGCTGCCGATGTACTGGATGCCGTCGAGGGCGCCGGCGACCGTCGCCGCCGCCTTGCGGCCGCCGAAGTCCATCGACGCCGTGCCCGAGAGCATGCCGTGCACCCCGAAGATGAACATCGCCGTCAGCCCCAGCAGCACCACCGCCCAGACCTGGCCCAGGCGCGTGCCGCGCCCCAGGCTCAAGCCCAGAAGCGCCAGCATGAGTACCTGCACCAGGTAGAAGCTGAAGGCCACCGGCGGCCGCCGCGACTGGAACAGGCGGTCGCTCATCCAGCCGCACAGGAGGCCGCCAAAGATGCCGCCGAGCATGAAGGCCACGCCGGTCCACCAGAAGAGCGGCTCCTTTTTGGCCAGGTGGTACACCTCATCCAAGTACTCGGTGAAATAGAGCATGACGCCCTGGCGCACGAAGCCGGTGCAGAACTCGGCGCCGATGAGGAAGACGATCACCTTGTTGCGGAACACCTTAGCCAGCAGCTCCTTCAGCGGCAGCGGTGCGTCCTCGGCATGCTGAGCATTGGAGCCGTCGCCGGTGTCGAAGTCGGCGTGGCCGGCATGGCTGGGGCGGTTGCGCACCAGCAGCAGGTCGACTAGGAACATCGTGCCCATGGCCGCCGCCGGCACGAACCAGATGACGTTCCAGTTGGCGAAGCTGGCCAGCAGCACCGAGCCGATGGTCGTGGCCAGGAAGTAGCCCGAGGAGATCATAATGCCGAAGATGCCGCCGAAGATGCCGCGCTCGCGCACGTGGAACCAGGTGGAGTTGACCTTAACCACCGACAGGGCGCCGAAGCTCTGGAAGTACATGTTCAGGCTCCACAGCCAGCTCATGCTCCAGAGCAGGTGCCCGGTCCAGCCGTTGAAGAACATCAGCCCCACGCCCAGATTGAGCAGGCCGGCGCCTAGGGAGCCGATAAGAATGGCCTTGCGCCCGCCGATGCGATCGGCCAGCGGGCCGTTGATCATGACGCTCAGGCCGTAGGTCCAGAAGCCGAAGGTGGCGATCAGCCCCATCTGCGCCTTGTCCAGGTGGAACCAGGCGCCTATATCGTTCTTGACCACGTTGAAGTTGTAGCGCCCCATGTACATGGTGGCGTAAGTCAGCCCCAGTGGGAACCAGTTCAGGAAGCGCCGGTGGCGGTAGGCCTTGGAGTGGTTGAGCGGGTTCCTCACTTCGACCCCCCGCGCCAGTTCGACCACAACGCGTTCAATACGTCTTCAAGATGGGCGCCCAGCACCTCGGGCTGGTCGGTCTTCTCGGGCATGTTGTCGAAGACGGCGTAGGGCACGCGGCGCTCGCCCGCGGGCAGGAACTTCGGGTCGGCGGCGAACTCGTCCCAGTCCGACTCCTTGTAGAGCATCTCGATCTTTTTGTCCTCCAGGGCGTGCTGCAGGATGGAGTCGGGGCGGTCGGGGTTGTAGCGCCGGCGGTTCTTGCGCAGCGATTCGGGCCAGTCGACCTTGATGTAGAGGGCGGCGGCGTGGTCCAGCACCTGCGGCGAGAGGTAGGCGAAGGCCTCGCGGAAGCCGCCGTG
>CAYXCX010000290.1:2279-2497 GCA_964463405.1 uncultured Clostridia bacterium | reverse complement strand
CGGACAGGTTCAGCCGGCTGGCGTAGCTCAGCGGCGGCATGTAGGTGAGGATGGTCGAGCCGTCCACCCCCTGCCAGTCGAACAGGAAGTGGGGGAAGACGGTGGTGTCGTTCCACCACAGCTTCTGGGTGATGAAGCTGTCGATGCCGCCCAGCTTGTAGAGCTGCGGCATGTTCCAGTTGTAGCCGAAGGAATCGGGATTCCAGCCGATGCGCACG
>CAYXCX010000290.1:0-2269 GCA_964463405.1 uncultured Clostridia bacterium | reverse complement strand
GTCGGCGCCGAACTTTTCGCGGAAATACTTCTTGCCGTAGAGGATCTGCCGCGCCCAGCTCTCGCCGCTGATCAGGTTGCAGTCGGGCTCGACCCACATGCCGCCGACGATCTCCCAGCGGCCGCTCTTCACTTTTTCCTTGATGGCCTGGAAGAGGCCGGGATGCTTCTGCTCGATCCAGTCGTAGGTGACGGCCTGGCTCTGGGCGTAGGTGAGCTCGGGGTACTCGGCCATGTTCTTGATGACCGTCTCGTAGGTGTTCTTGGTCAGGGCCATGGTCTCGGCCATGCGCCACAGCCAGGCGATGTCGATGTGGGCGTTGCCCACCAGGTGGATGCGGAACTCCTTCAGGTAGGAGCGGACCGGCGCCGCCAGGCGCAGCGAGCGCCGCAGCGAGGCGCGCGCCCGCGGCCAGTCGCCCGCGGCCAGGGCCTGCAAGTCAAGGGCGGATACGGCCTTGTCAAGGGCGGCGTTGAGCCGCGCCAGCTTCGCCTTGTCCACGGCGCGCTTGTCGGGGATGTCGTAGGGCTTGCCGGTGAAGGTGAAGCGCTTGAGCTCGGGGTTGACCAGGATGTCGGCGAACTGGAAGGAGGCCAGCCAGTCCTTCAGGACGGCCAGGTTTTCCGCCGCCGCCGGGAAGCGCAGCTCGGGCTCCAGCAGGGCGAAGAAGATGCCGTCCTCGGGCGGGGCGCCGCGGCGGCGCTCGGGCCAGTATTCGCCGCGCGCCGGCGCGAAGCCGCGGTTTTCGACGGCGACCTCCAGGATGTGGGCAACGTCGTCGGCGGCGGCCAGCAGCCGGATGTCGCGCGCCTCCTCGACCGCGGTGCCGCTTTCGCCGTGCAGCGTCGCCTGCTCCAGCTCGCGGCCGTCGAGAAAGAAGGTCGCCTGGACCAGGCCGCGCCCCTGCAGGCGGGCGCTGAGCAGCAGCGGCGTGCCGGCCACCCTGGCGCCGGCGAAGAACTCCGCGGCGCGGACCGCGGCCCGCAGCCTGAAACCGGCGGCCGGGACGGCCCGGCCGGGCTTGCAGGGCTCCCAGCGCGAGCCGTCGAGCGACAGCTCCCAGTCCATGAGGCGCAGGTCGAGCGCCTTGCCGGCCGCGGCCAGCTTTTCCCGGGCCGCCTGCGCCCGCAGAGCCGGCGCCAAAGCGCTTATCGTCAGCAGCGCCAGAATGATCGCTTTGCATTTCATGTCGCACTCCTTTGGCAAAACCCCATTTTATGGAGTTTGCCGGCGATAGTCAAAAGATTCGCGCCTTTTGCCCGGCGGCGCAGCAAATGCGGCGTTTCGCGCTTCCTGGGCCAGGAGGGGCGATTTACATCCCGGGCAAAATCATGTATAATGATCCCGGTACGCGCCGCCCATTCGGATTATTTTTTGAAAAACCAACCCGAACCAGGAAGCGTGATATTTTTAGCGAGCGTGGCCGGCGCCGCCGCAGCGAATGAAGAAGTTCAAGAACATCGCCATCATCGCCCACGTCGACCACGGCAAGACGACGCTGGTCGACGCCATGCTCAAGCAGGCCGGCGTCTTCCGCGACAACCAGGCCGTGGCCGAGCGCGTGATGGACTCGAACGACCTGGAGCGCGAGCGCGGCATCACCATCTTTTCCAAGAACGCCGCGTTCCACTACGGCGGCTTCAAGATCAACATCGTCGACACGCCGGGCCACGCCGACTTCGGCGGCGAGGTGCAGCGCATCATGAAGATGGTCGACTCGGCGCTGCTGCTGGTCGACGCCTTCGAGGGGCCCATGCCCCAGACCAAGTACGTGCTGAAGAAGTCGCTGGAGCAGGGGCACCGCCCGATCGTGGTCATCAACAAGATCGACCGGCCCAACGCCCGCCCCGACGAGGTGCTCACCGCCGTCTTCGACCTGTTCGTCGAGCTGGGCGCCGACGAGCACCAGCTCGATTTCCCCGTCCTCTACGCCTCGGCCAAGGAGGGCGTCGCGCGCCTTGAGCTGCACGACAAGAACCGGAACCTGAAGCCCCTCTTCGCGACCATCCTGCGCCACGTGCGCGAGCCCGAGGGCGACCGCGACGCCCCCTTCCAGTTCATGGCCTCGGCGATCAGCTACGACAACTACCTGGGCAAGATCGGCACCGGCCGCATCCACAACGGCACCGTGAGCCAGGGCGAGGAGGTCATGCTGATCAAGCGCGACGGCGAGCGCCGGCCCTACAAGGTCACGCGCATCTTCACCTACGACGGCATCCAGCGCGTCAGCGTTCCCGAGGCGTCGGCGGGCGACATCGTCACCCTGGCC
>CAYXCX010000289.1:2268-2505 GCA_964463405.1 uncultured Clostridia bacterium | reverse complement strand
GTCGCGGTAGGGGCTGCGGGCGGCGAAGAAGTCCTTCATGTCGCGGTCGCCGTACATGACCAGTTCGGCCAGCAGCTTGACGATGGCCTGGGCGATCTTGGTGTCGGCCAGGGCGCCGGCCTTGAGGTCGGCCTGCGAGTCTTTCTTGAACTGGAGTTTTTGCGCGGCTTTCCTTTCGATCTTGGCTGAGAAATCGGCCGGGATGACCAGCATGCGGAAGTATTCCGCCGGGGCGGT
>CAYXCX010000289.1:377-2258 GCA_964463405.1 uncultured Clostridia bacterium | reverse complement strand
GGTTGAGCACGGTCAGCGAGGCCTTGGTGTCGGTCTTGCTGCCGCGGTACAGGTTGCCGAAGATCAGGATGAAGACCAGGGGGAAAACGAGAACCCAGAAGAAGAAGGCCTTGTCCTTGACCATCAGCTTGAGGTCCAGACGGCCGATGTGCCAGATTCTCTTCATGTTCGTTTCCTGTTCAAGCGCTCAGCCGCCGCGGCAGGGCGACCATGGCGATGGCGGCGAAGAGCAGGCCCGCCGCCGCCAGCACCATGAGCGGAACGAGAGGCAGGCGGCCGTCCATGACCGCCCGGCAGCCCGTGATGAACCAGTGGTTGACGGTGAACTGGCCCACCCAGCGCATGCCCGCCGGCAGCTGCTCCAGCGGCAGCATGCTGCCGCCGAAGGCGGAGAAAACCAGGATGATGGGGCTGGCGAAGGCCCCGGCCTGGTTCTTGTTCTTGAAGAACGCGTTGAGCATGGCGAACAGGGCGGCGCAGCAGAAGCAGGTCGTCGCGGCCAGGGCCAGCTGCAGCGGCAGGTTCCCCCAGGAGATGCCGAAGAGCAGCGTCCCGGCAGCCATGGACGCCAGGCAGACAAGCATGCCGATCAGCCAGGCGCTGAAGAGGCGCGCCGTGACCAGCTCGCGGCCGCTGAGCGGCGAAAACATCATGCGCCGGGTCTTGCCGTCGGCGCGCTCGTTCTGGATCTCGCGCAGCGAGGGCTCGATGATGAACAGCAGGAACATGATCAGCATGCCCGGGAAGATATAGGAAAAGATGTTGAAGCCGGAAGGCCGGCTCTCCTGCCCGGGCTTTTTCGTCGTGCTGGCGGCGACACTCAGCAGCAGGGGCGACAGGGTTGCCTTGAGGGCGATGAACTTGGCCCGGGCCTTTTCCAGGAACGGCGTCATGTCGGCGATGGTGACGGATTCGAGCGCCAGGTTGCGCACGCTCTGGACGGCCTGGAGCTCGTCGGCGAAGACCTGGGCGATGGCCGAAAAGCCGACGGCCAGGGTGGCGGCGAACTCCTCGGCCACTCCGGGCAGGAACTCTTCGCTCGGGTTCTTGACCACCTCCAGCGCGGCGGGTTTTTGGTCGGCCAGGTCGGCGCTGAAATGCTCGGGGATGACCAGCATGGCCGAAGCCTTGCCTTTCTGCATCAGCGCCTCGCCCGTGCCCGCGTCGGTCAGGGTCACCTGGAACATCTCCTTGAGTTCCTTCTGGTCCAGGGCGCCGAGCAGGAACTTGGAAGCGAGGTCCCTGTCGTTGTCGACCACCAGCAGTCGGATCGGCGGCAGCTTCGTGCGGTTGTCCTCGCCCGGGTCGAAGATCATGCCGATGACGGCGGTCATGGCCAGCGGGATGACCAGGAAGAGGACCGTGGCCATGGGCGCCTTCAACCGGCGCTTGATGTCGTTGCGGATGATCAGCGTCGTGCGGCTCAATCGCGTAGGCTCCGGCCGGTCATCTTGAGGAACACCGCCTCCAGGTTGGGCGACTTGATCTTCAGGTCGGCGATGGCCAGGCGGTGCTGGAACAGGTGCTGCATCAGGGCCGGGATGCGCTCGGAGTCGGCGAACGCCAGGTGGGCCAGGTTGTCGGCCACCGACAGGATCTCCAGGCCGCCCCCGGCAAAATTCTTGAGGATCGCCGAAAAGGCGTCGGCGCTGAACCCGCCGCTCACCTCGACGATCTCCTTCTCGCCTACGATGCGGATGAGCTCGGCCATCGAGCCCTGCGCCAGGATCGCACCCTTGTCCATGATGGCGATGCGCGTGCAGGTCTGCTCCACCTCGGCGAGCTGGTGGGTGGTGAAGACCACCGAGGTCCCCTGCTGGCCGACGCCGCGGATGATCTCCAGGATGCTGACCTTGGCCTGGACGTCGATGCCTACGGTGG
>CAYXCX010000289.1:0-367 GCA_964463405.1 uncultured Clostridia bacterium | reverse complement strand
GCTCCCGGGCCCGGGCGCTCAGCTCGACCGTGGCCAGCAGTTCCTTGGCCCTTTGCTTCAGCTCATTTTCCCGAATGTCGTACAGCCCGCCCCAGAACATCAGGTTTTCCATGGCGCTCAGGTCTTCATAGAACGCCATCTCCTGGGGGACGATGCCGATCAGGTTTTTCAGGCTGCGGTCGGCAAAAAGGTCCTGGCCCTTGAACGTCACGCTGCCGCTGAAGCCGCGCAGGGTGCCCGAAAGGATCGAGATCAGCGTCGTCTTGCCGGCGCCGTTGGGGCCGAGCAGGCCGAGCACCTCGCCCTTTGCCAGTTCCAGGCTGAAATTGGCCAGGGCCTGGATTTCCCCGTAGCTTTTGCTGAGATT
>CAYXCX010000288.1:876-2523 GCA_964463405.1 uncultured Clostridia bacterium | reverse complement strand
CCACGACTCGCAAATTCCGTGGGAAAGCTCCTCGATGAAGGGCGACTTCGTTTTCAGGGAGGCGCCGCCGGCCGCCTCGCAGGACAAGCTGATCGAGGACGCGGTGAAGGCCGCCGCGGAGCGTGCCGCGACGCTGACCGCCGAGCGCATCGCCCGCGAGCAGGCGGCGCGCCAGCCCAGCGCGGCCGTGAAGGCGGAACAGGATGCCCTCGCGGCGGAACGCGAAAAATTGCTGCGGGAGCGGGAACGCCTCGCCGCGGAGAAGGAACAGGCCCTGGCCGAGCAGCGCGCGCAATCCAACGTCGGGGCCGAGCTACTGAAGGCGTTTGAGGCCGGTGTGGGGCCGGAGCCGGCCAAGCCGACCAACGGGGCCAAGCCCAAGCCCAAAGCGGCGCAGGAGCCGCCACAGGCGCCTGGCAAGGCCGACGTGATGGCCGCCCTGGCGGGGTTGGCTGAATGAACCAGCCGCTGGCCGACCTGGCGGCCCAGTATCGCCGGGCGCTGCTGCAGCGCGAGACGGCCTCGGCCACGACGCTGCTGCAAGCCTACGGCCGGGCCTGGACCCGCATCCGCACGCTGGCCGAGGCCCTGGGCGCCGAGATTGACGCCCAGCGCGCGGCCGGCAAGACGGTCACCGCCGGCATGATCCGGCGCAACACCCGCTACCGGGCGCTGCTGCGCCAACTGGACGACGAGATGCGGCGCCTGCTGCCCTACACGGAAGAGATGATCCGGCAGGGCCAGGCCGGCGCCATCGAGGCGGCGCTCGACGAGGCGGCGGCGCTCACCGAGGCCGGCCTGCCCGGCTACCCTGAAACGCGCCAGGCGCTCATGACGGCCTGGAATCGCCTGCCGACCGAGGCAGCCGAGGCCCTGGTGGGCGTGCTGCAGGACGGCTCGCCGCTGGCCAAGCTGCTGGCCGAGTTGGGGCCGGCGACGGCCCAGGGCATCGGCGACACGCTGGTCAACGGCCTGGCCATGGGGTGGAATCCCCAGCGCGTGGCCCGGGAACTGCGCGATGCCTACGGCCTGACCATGACCAGGGCGCTGCGCATCTCCCGCACCGAGATGTTGCGGGCCTACCGCACCGCCCACATCCTGAGCTACCGGGAGAATCCGCAGATCGTCAAGGGCTGGCAATGGTCGGCCTCCAAGAGCCTGCGCACCTGCATTGCCTGTATCATGAACGACGGCAAGCGGTTCACCCTGGAGCAGTTCTTCCCGATGCACGTCAACTGCCGCTGCTCGCCGGTCCCGGTCACGGTTTCCTGGCGGGAATTGGGCCTGGACGTGCCGGAAACGGCGCCGGCCCAAACCGGCCGGGAGTGGTTCGAGGGCCTGCCGCCAGACGACCAGCGCACGATCCTGGGGCCTGGCGTGTACGATGCCTGGCGGGCCGGCCAAATCCAACCGGAGCATTTCTGGCATGTTGAGCACAACGAGACCTGGGGCGACGCGTACGTCGCCTCGTCACTGAAGCACGCTCTGCAGGCCAGCACCGATGAGCGAGATTGACGAAACGCCGCGCACCGGCGACCTCTCGTCGCCCGAACGCATCGCCATCGTCGCCTGGCATCTGGCCAGCGGTGAAACGCTGACCGTCGAACAGGCGGCTCGGCTGACCGGCCTGACCGCCAACGGCACCCG
>CAYXCX010000288.1:0-866 GCA_964463405.1 uncultured Clostridia bacterium | reverse complement strand
GAGCAAAATCGCCCGCGTCGTGCCGATCTACGACGTTTCCGGCCACTGGCGCCGTTGCCCGTAAATGTGCCATTCTGTTACTACGGATGTGCTATAATGCCGACATCTATGCAACCAAGAATCGTGACGTTCACCGACTTGCAGCGCGTGTTGCTGCCCCACTGCCAGGGCTGGCCGTGGGCGATTGACGCGATCCGCGATCTGTGGCTCAAGGGCACACCGACGCCGACATTGCCGGGCCAGCCGGAGCAGCGCGTGCTGCTGCCGGGCCAGTTCGCCAAGTGGTGGCGTGAGGTGCAACAGCGCCAGGGCTTACCTGCCGGCCCTGACGACGCCTATCCGATCCTGACAGGGCAACTACCAACCCACAGCGGCCTGCGCCGCCGGAGGCAATCGTGAGCAAGACCAGCGCGACCACCACCAACCCGACGCCGGGGGAAACGGGCGATCAGGTGGTCCCCAGCGCGACCGACGAGGTCGAGATCTCGACCGCGGTCGTTACCGAAACCGCACCGGCCGAACGCCTGCCGGCCCGCACGAAGCCGGCGCCGGCCGCAACCGAGCCGGAACACGCCGCCGAGCGCACGTTCACCCAGGCCGATCTCGATCGCATCGTGGCCGAACGCCTGGCCAAGGTGCGCAACCAGTATGCCGATTACGATGACCTGCGGGCCGCGGCTGAGAAGCTGGGCAAGCTGGAGGCCGACATTGAGAAGGTCAAGGGCCAGGCGTCGAGCGCCGCCAACGAGGCGGCCCGCCTGCGCCTGGAAACCGCCATCGTGGCGGCGGCCGCGCGCATCGGCTTCGCCGATCCGCAGGATGCGGCCCGCCTGATCGACGCCGGCGCGCTCAAGGTCGAGGGCGAC
>CAYXCX010000287.1:0-2526 GCA_964463405.1 uncultured Clostridia bacterium | reverse complement strand
GCTTCTTGGAGGCGCTGCCGGTGAAAATCAGGTCCTCGTTGTTCTCGCCGCGCAGGTTCTTGATGCGCTGCTCGCCCAGCACCCACAGCAGGGCGTCGACCAGGTTGCTCTTGCCGCAGCCGTTGGGGCCGATGACGGCGGTGATGCCGGGGTGGAACTGGACCACGGTCTTGTCGGGAAACGACTTGAACCCGTGCATTTCGAGCTTTTTCAGGTAGATTTGCATGATCTCCGTCCCGGCCGGGAGGCTCCGGCCGCCCTCAATTTACCACATCTCCGCCCCTTTGTAAATTCACGCCGGCGGCGGGCGGCGGCGCAAAACGCGCGCCGTCTCGGCCAGCAGGAACAGGCTCAGCACCATCAGGATCAGCCCGAAAAGAGCCGAGAGCAGGCTGTCGAAGCCGCCGCTGCCGGCCAGGAAGGGCTTGACCAGCAGCGCCAGCGACCACAGGCTCATGGCCAGCATCACGGCCAGCGGCGGCAGCACGAAGCCGGCGCCGCGGCCGCTGTTCTTCAGCCAGACCGCCAGCGCCAGCAGCGTCAGCGCCGCCAGCAGCTGGTTGCTGGAGCCGAAGATCGGCCAGGCGACCAGGTAGCCTTTCTCCTTCGTGGCCAGCAGGAACAGCAGGGGCAGGGCCAGGGTGGCGGCGGTGGCCAGCAGGACGCCGGCGCGGCCCTTCAGCCCGGCAAACTCCTGCAGGATGTAGCGCGCCAGGCGGGTGCAGACGTCCAGGGTGTCGTAGACGAAGGTGGAGAAGGCCAGCAGGGCGAAGGAGAGGGCCAGGACGGGGTCGATGCCGGCCATGCCCAGGTAGCGGGCGATGCCGCGGGCGTAGATCAGGTTCGGGTCTTCCCGCAACGCCGGCGAGCCGGGAGCCAGGGCCATGACCGTGGCCAGGGCCAGGACGGCCACCAGCGCCTCGAGCAGCATGGCGCCGTAGCCGACCGGACGGGCGTCGCGCTCGCGCGCCAGCTGCTTGGAGGTGGTTCCCGAGGCGACCACGCCGTGGAACCCCGAGCAGGCGCCGCAGGCGATGGTGATGAACAGCAGCGGGAACAGCGGCTTGCCGTTGAGCAGGCTGCGCAGCCCCTCGAGGTTGACGGCGGGATAAGCCGTCGGGATGCCGCCGAACAGGGCGCCGCCCAGGCCTGCGAAGATCACCAGATAAAGGAGCCAGCCGCCCAGGTAGCCGCGCGGCTGCAGTAGCAGCCACACTGGGATGACCGAGGCCAGGAAGCAGTAGCCCAGGAGGATGACGTCCCAGCCCTTGACCGGCACGGAGGCGGCCAGGGCCAGGATGGGGGCCGGCAGGCGCGGTCCGATCCAGATAATGAACAGGACCAGGGGCAGGAAGAGAAGGGTGGCCCGCCCGGCCCGCCAGCGGAAGCGGTACAGGAGGAGCCCCATGGCCATGGCCGCCAGGATATAGAAAAGCGAAGAGGCGGCGACGCCGGCGCCGAAAGGCTCGCCCGCGGCTCCCACGGCGCGGAAGGTCTGGGCGGTGATGTCGGTGAAGGCGGCGATGACGTAGATCAGGCACAGCCAGACGAAAGCGAGGAACAGCCGGTAGGCCGCCGGCGACAGGTTGCGGCGGACGATCTCGCCGATCGAGGCGCCGCCGTGGCGCACCGAGGCGACCAGGCTGGCGAAGTCGTGGGCGCCGCCGATGAAGATGGAGCCGAGGAGGATCCACAGCAGCGCCGGCAGCCAGCCGAACCAGATGCCGGCCAGAACCGGCCCGACGATGGGCCCGGCGGCGGCGATGGCCGAGAAGTGCTGGCCGAGGAGCAGCCCCGAGGAGGCCGGGACGAAGTCCTGGCCGTCGTTGACCGTCACCGCCGGCGTGGGTCGGGAGTCGTCGAGCCCGAGGCGGCGCGACAGGAAGCGCCCGTACAGGAGATAGGCGAGGCCCAGGAGCGCCGCTGAAACCAGGACGGCCAGGGCGATCACGGCCGCCCCCGCCGGAGGTGTTGATGTGACATGCGATATTGTACCACCGCCGCGCCTGCCCGGGCAAGAGCGGTGCCGCGCGCTTTTAGCCGAGCGCCGCCTCCTCATCCCTGGGCATGATCGCTCCTGGTCTTTGCTTTTAACTTTCCACTTTCTTTCTGCGGTATAATGGCTTCTGACCCCTGGAGGTGCGCATGATCGAGGAGATCCGGGCTGCGGAAATGGACTGCGAAGAATTCATCGCCGGGCAGGTGCGCGAGATCCGCGCCGCCGTCGGCGACGGGACGGCGATCAACGCCCTGTCGGGGGGAGTCGACTCCTCCACCGTCACCCTGCTCGGCCACCGGGCGCTGGGCCGGCGGCTCAGGACGGTGTTCGTCGAGAACGGCCTGATGCGCCAGGGCGAGGCCGGGCGGGTTCAGGCGCTGTTCGCCGGGCTGGGCGTCGAGGTCGAGGTCATAGAGGCCCAAGACGAATTCTTTGCCGCCCTGGCCGGCGTCGCCGATCCCGAGCAAAAGCGCGAAGCCATCACCCAGACCTTTTACCAGAAGGTGTTCGGCCGCGTCGTGCGCGAG
>CAYXCX010000286.1:0-2537 GCA_964463405.1 uncultured Clostridia bacterium | reverse complement strand
ACTCGGGCTCGCGCCAGGTGTGGGTCATGCCCGCCGAAGGCGGCACGCCGCGGCAGCTGACCTGGTACAACGACGCCGGCGTCATGCCGCCGCGCGGCGGCACCGACCACGTGGTGCTGGACTGGACGCCGGACGGCAGGAGCATCCTGGTGCGCTGCAACCGCACCCCCTGGGGCGAGCGCATGGGCAAGTATTTCCTGGTGGCGCTCGCCGGCGGCCTGGAGACGCCGCTGGCCATCCCCGAGGCCGGCGGCGGCTCGTTTTCTCCAGACGGCGGCAGCATCGTCTACACCCCGATCGAGCGCGAGTTCCGCACCTGGAAGCGCTACCGCGGCGGCCGCGCCCAGGACGTCTGGATCTACGATCTGCAACAGAACCAGTCGCGGCGCCTGACCGATTTCGCCGGGACCGACCAGCATCCCAGCTGGTGGGGCGGCAAGGTTTTTTTCGTATCCGACCGCGACCTGACCCTGAACATCCACTCCTACGACCTGGCCAGCGGCCGCGTCGAGCAGGTTACGCGGCACCGGGATTATGACGTGCTGTGGCCCTCGGGGCGCGGCGGCCAGCTGGCCTACGAGTGCGGCGGCCGCCTGCACCTCCTCGACCTGGCCAGCGGCCAGTCGCGGCGCCTGACGGTCAACCTGAACTTCGACAACCCCAACACGCTGCCCGCCGTCAAGCCGGTCTCCGGCTTCATCGCCAGCTTCGACCTCTCGCCCAGCGGCAAGCGGGCCGTGTTCGAGGCCCGCGGCGACCTGTTCACCGTTCCCGAGAAGGAGGGGCGGACGGTCAACCTGACCCGCAGCCAGGGGGTGCGCGAGATGTTCCCGGCCTGGTCGCCCGACGGCAAATGGCTCGCCTACTACTCGGATGCGAGCGGCGAATACGAGGTCTGCCTGGCCGAGGCCAACGGCGCCGGCGCGCCGCGGCAGCTCACGCGCGGCAGCCGCACCTGGCGCTTCCCGCCGCGCTGGTCGCCCGATTCGCGCTGGCTGCTCTTCTCCGACCGCGACCAGAAGCTGCAGCTGCTGGAGGTGGCCAGCGGCGCCGTCACCGTGATCGACCGCGCCCGGAGCCACGACCTGACCGACTACGGCTGGTCGCCCGACTCGCGCTGGGTCGTCTACGCCAAGGACGGCCGACGCCGCCTACGGCGACTCTTCGCCGGTCTTTTCCCGCGACGGCCGCTACATTTTCTTTCTCTCCAACCGCGACTTCAACCTGGCGTTCTCCGACTTCGAGTTCGACTACCTGTACAACCGCGCCGCCCGCGTCTATGCCCTGGCCCTGACCCGCGACACGCCGCCGCTGTTTCCCGAAAAGAACGACGTCGAGGCGGGGGCGGCCGGCAAGGAGGACAAGAAGGAGGCGGCCAAGGGCGCGCCGGCGGCCGTGCGCATCGACGTCGCGGGCTGCGCCAGCCGCGTGACCGCCTTCCCCCTCAAGAGCGGCAGCTACGCCGGCCTGCGCGCCGTCGACGGCGGCATCCTCTACTTCCAGGACGGGGCGCTGCGCCAGTTCAAAATCGCCGATGGCAAGGAGAGCCTCGTGATCGAGGGCATCGAGTCGGCGCTGCTGGCCGCCGGCGGCGAGAAAGTCCTGTACCAGGCGCGCGGCCAGTTCGGCATCGTGGGCCTGGGCGCCGGGCAGAAGGCGGGCGACGGCGCCCTCGACCTGTCGCAGCTGCAGATGCAGATCGACCCGCCGCGGGAGTGGGCGCAGATCTTCCAGGACGGCTGGCGCATCTTCCGCGACTGGTTCTACCAGAAGAACCTGCACGGGGTCGACTGGGCCGCCCTGCGCGAAAAGTACGCCCGGCTGCTCCCCTCCCTGGGCCACCGCGCCGACCTCGATTTTCTTTTCGGCGAGATGGTCGGCGAGGTCAACGCCGGCCACACCTACGTCAACTGGGGCGACTTCCCGCGCCCGGCCCGCGTCGACACCGGGCTGCTGGGGGCGGAGCTCCGGGCCGACGAAAAGGCCGGGCGCTACGTGATCGCCAGGATCTATCCCGGCGAGAACTGGAACGAGGAGACGCGCTCGCCGCTCACCGAGCAGGGGGTGGACGTGCGCCCCGGCGACTTCCTGGTCGCCCTGAACGGCTCGCCGGTCACCCTGCAGGACAACCCCTACCGCTTTCTGGAAAACGCCGTCGACCGGCGCATCTCCATCCAGGTCAGTTCCCGGCCCGACGGCGTCGCGCCCCGCGAGTACTGGATCAAGCCGGTCAAGAGCGAGCTGGGCCTGCTCTACCTTGACTGGGTGCGTTCGCGGCGCGAGATGGTCGACCGGCTGTCGGGCGGGCGCATCGGCTACATCCACGTGCCCGACACCGCCCGCGACGGCAACCGCGAGCTATTCAAGGGCCTGTACGCCTACCGCCACAAGGAGGCGCTGATCCTCGATGCCCGCTACAACGGCGGCGGCTTCATCCCGGTGGTCATGGCCGAGCTATTGGCGCGCAAGACCCTGAACTACTGGGCGCGGCGCGGCCTGGAGATGAATCCCGACCCCGGCGTGGCCCACGACGGCCC
>CAYXCX010000285.1:0-2538 GCA_964463405.1 uncultured Clostridia bacterium | reverse complement strand
AAGCCCCGCTGCAGGCGCTGGAACTCGGGCCACTCGGCCAGCGGCCGGCGGCGGCCGATGCGCAGGCTGAGGGTGCGCTGGGGATAGAGCGGCAGGCGGCGCTGGAGCTCGGCGGCGTCCCAGCCATGGCGGTCCAGGGAGCGGAGGAAGTAGAGAGAGGTCAGCAGGCCGTCGCCCGTGCGCTGGCAGTGGCGCAGGATGACGTGGCCCGAGGGCTCGCCGCCGAGGATGGCGCCGTGGCGGCGCATCAGGCGGGTGACGTGCTTGTCGCCGACGTCGGCGCGCAGGAAGGCGATCCCCGCCCTCTGCAGCGCGCGCTCCAGGGCCAGGTTGCTCATCACCGTCCCCACCACCAGCGGGCGGAAGCGCGGTTCGTGGGCGCGCAGGTACCGCGCCAGCAGGTACAGGGCGTGGTCGCCTTCCAGGGGGCGGCCGTCACCGTCGCAGAAGACGACGCGGTCGGCGTCGCCGTCGAAAGCCAGCCCCAAGCCGGCGCGGCTGCGGGCGACCAGGCCGCGCAGCGCCCGCGGCTCGGTCGAGCCGCAGCCGGCGTTGATATTCCGGCCGTCGGGCCGGTCATGGGCTACGATGGCTTCGATTCCCAGGCGCTGGAACAGCGCCGGGGCCAGGAACGAGGCGGCGCCGTTGGCGCAGTCCACGGCCAGGCGCCCCGGCCGGCCCTCCAGGCCGCGCCCCTCCGCCGCCAGGAAATCGGCGTACGGCCGGCTGTCGACCGCTTCCAGCTTTGGGGCGGCGCCGCGGCCGCGCCGGCTTGCGTCCAGGAACTCCCGGCTGATCGCGGCCTCCAGGCGGGCGGAGATCTTTTCGCCGCGACAATCGAAGATCTTGACGCCGTTGTCCGCGAAGGGGTTGTGCGAGGCGGAGATCATGACGCCGAATTCGCAGCCCAGGCGGCGGGTGAGGAAGGAAAGCCCCGGGGTGGGCAGGACGCCGGCGTCCAGTACCGGGACGCGCCGGCCGATGCCGGCGGCCAGCTGCTGGGCGATCTCCGGCCCCGATTCCCTCGTGTCGCGGCCGAGGAGGATGCGCGGCCTTCTGCGCAAGCCGGCGGCGGGCGCAGCCAACGAGGCGAGGATCGCGCCCAGCGTTCGCAGCGAGGGCTCGTCCAGGGGGTAGGCGCCGGCCGCGGAGCGGATGCCGTCGGTGCCGAAGATCGAGGCCCTCATTTCCTTTGGCCGCGTTCCTCGATCTCCAGCTGCAGTTCCACGTCGCGCTGGTCGCGGAACTTGAGGATCTGCGGCGTCTGCTTCAGGGCCAGCCGGCGGCTCAGGCTGGCTCCGACGGCGCCGAGGTCGACCTCCTCGGTCTCGACGGCCTCGACATCGGCTACCTGCGACTTGTAGCCCAGGATGGTGACCGTGTCGGGGACGGCCCGGGCCGACTTCAGCCGCAGGTGCGCGGGCAGGCGGCCGCGGAAGCGCAGGCGCACCGGCACCTCGCGGGTGGCGAACTCCTCGACGAAGACCTCGATCATCTTGGGGTGGACGGCGACGACCTGCACCCCGGTGGCGATGTCCAGGTAGTCCTCGGCGAAATAGTTCAGCTTGCCGCTCTCCTTGATGTTCTGCAGGTCGATCTTGATGGCGTGGCTCTCGGGGCCGACGGCGGCGACGAACTTGGAGGCGCCCTTCAGCGACACGCTGACCTCTTCGGGGCGCAGACTCGCCACCTCGATGTTCTGCGAGACGTTGAACACCTCCACCGGCAGCTTCAGGGTTTTCTCCGAATAGGCGCGCTCGCCGCCGCTGACGATGGCCCAGACCAGCAGGGCCAGGAGCAGCGCGCTGGCCTTGAGCCCCCAGTTGCGGAACAAAAGCAATTGCAGCTTGTCGCCCATGTCAAACCTTCAGGAATTTCAGGCGGCTCTTCAGCCCTTCGCGGTCCAGTCCGCGGATCAGCTCGCCCTTGACGGCCAGCGAGATCTTGCCGGTCTGCTCGGAGACGACGACGGCCACCGCGTCGCTTTCCTGGCTGATGCCGATGGCCGCCAGATGGCGGCCGCCGGCCGGAGTCAGCTCCAGCAGGGGCGGGTAGGGGAAAAAGCAGTTGGCGGCGGCGATGCGCCCGGCGGAAATGATCACCGCCCCGTCGTGGAGGGGGGTGTTGGGGGAAAAGATGGTCAGCAGCATGTCCTTGGAGACCAGGGCGTCGACCTGGATGTGCTTGTCGATGTAGGACTTGAGCTTGATCTCGCGCTCGATGGCGATCAGGGCGCCGATCTTGTTCACCGACATGGCCAGGGCGGCGTTGACGATCTCGTCGCGGATGCGCGAAATGTCGGCGGGGATGAACTGGGTGCGCAGCTTGCCGCCGATCTCGGCCAGGATCTTGCGGAACTCGCCCTGGAAGAGGACGATGATGGCGAACACCAGGTAGGTGAAGAAATTGTTCAGGATATAGGAAAAGGCGGTCAGCTTGAGCAGGCTGGAGAAGAGGGCGAAAAACCCGATCAGCATCAGGCCCAGCGCCATCTGGTAGGATTTGGTGCCCTTGATCAGCAGCAGGATATAGTAAAAG
>CAYXCX010000284.1:1151-2572 GCA_964463405.1 uncultured Clostridia bacterium | reverse complement strand
GTGGCCCACGGCGTCTCCAAGTACGAGGCGACCACCGGCCTCAAGCACAGCCTGATCCTCTACGGCCTGGGCGACCACGGCGGCGGCCCCAACCGCGAGATCCTCGACCGCGTGCGCGGCTACGGGAAACTGTCGCTGGCGCCGCGCTTCGTCCACTCCACCCCCAGCCCCTTCCTGCAGCAGAAGCGGCGCGAAAAACTGGACCTGCCCCTGTGGCAGGACGAGCTCTATCTCGAGTACCACCAGGGAACCTTCACCAGCCAGGGCGCCATCAAGAAGAACAACCGCCGCACCGAGGCCCAGCTGGCCACGACCGAGAAGCTCGCCGCCATCGCCTGGCTGCTGGGCGACGCCTATCCGAGGAAAGAGCTAGAGAATTGCTGGAAGAGCGCCCTCACCCTGCAGTTCCACGACATCCTCCCCGGCTCGAGCATCACGCCGGTCATCCGCGACGCCCTGGAAACCTACGGCCGCATCCGCCGCGAGCTGCGCGCCCGCGAGCACGACGCCCTGGCGCGCATCGCCAGCCGCGTCGGCATCCCGGCCCTGGCCGGAAAGCCGTTCCTGGTGTTCAACCCGCTCTCCTGGCAGCGCGACGACGCCGTGACCCTTCGCGTTCAGCTGCCGGCGGCCGGGGCGCGGCTGCTCGACGAGCAGGGGGCCGAAATCCCGTGCGAGATCGGCGCAGTCGACGAGACCGGCCGGAGCGAGGTCTGCTTCGTGGCCAGAAGCGTCCCGCCCCTGGGCTACCGGGCGTACGCGCTGGCCGAGGCCCCCGCCGCCGCCCGCCAGGCTGCGCCGGCCGCCAGCGGCGACCCGGTGCTGGAGAACGACGCCCTGCGCGTGGTCATTGACCGCGCCAGCGGAAACCTGAAAAGCATCTTCAGCAAGGGACTGAACCGCGAGTTCGTGGCGCCCGGCGAACAGGCCAACAAGCTGTGGGTCTACGAGGACCGCCCCGAGGACTGGGACGCCTGGAACATCGGCACCACCGGCCGCTCCTGGGAGCTGAACAGCGCCGACAAGGTGCAGCTCGTCTCCGACGGACCGGTCAGGACCGTGTACCGGGTGGACAAGAGCTTCCTTGGGCTGACCAAGTCGCGCGAATACCCCAGCGAGGATTTCCCCTCCTCCTTCTTCACCCAGACCATCACGCTGTACCACGGCCTGGACCGCCTGGACATCCGCACCGAGGCCGACTGGTGGGAGGACCACCTGTCGCTCAAGGCCTGCTTCCCGGTGGCAATCGAGGCCGACAAGGCCTTCTACGAGATCCCCTTCGCCGCCATCGGCCGCACCACCCGCTTCGACACCCTGTGGGAAAAGGCGCGCCATGAAGTGCCGGCCCTGCGCTGGGCCGACCTGGCCGACGAAAATGGCGGCCTGGCCCTGCTCAACGACGGCAAGTACGGACACGACAT
>CAYXCX010000284.1:0-1141 GCA_964463405.1 uncultured Clostridia bacterium | reverse complement strand
CCACGAGTTCACCTACTCCCTCTATCCCCACGCCGGCTCGTGGAGCGAGGCGCAGGTCGTGCGCCGCGGCCAGGAACTGAACCAGCCGCTGCTGGCCCTGGAGTGGGAGCGCCCGGCCCAGGCGAACGGGCCGCTTCCCGCGCGCCATAGTTTCTTCAGCATCGAGGGCTCGGGCGTCATCATCGACGCCGTCAAGCAGTCCGAGGACGGCACGGGCCTGATCTTCCGTCTCTACGAGGCGAACGGCAAGGCCGAGGAGACGGCGCTGCGCTGTTTCCGCGCCCCCCAGGCGGCGGCTCTGGCCGATCTGCTGGAAAAGGAGATCGCGCCGCTGGCCATCAAGGACGGCCGCCTGGAATTGTCGTTCCGGCCGTTCGAGATCAAGACGGTCAAGGTGCGCTTCGCCGGGCGCTGAGCGGGGTCCCATGAACAAGCACCTGCGCAAGGTCAAGCAGTACCTGCTTTCCGGAGTCTCCTACGCCATCCCCTTCGTGGCCTGCGGCGGCATCCTCATCGCCGTGGCCATCGCCTTCGCCCCCATGGGCCCGGGCGGGCCCGATTTCTCCAATTCGCCTTTCCTGAAAATGCTGCTGGACATCGGCAGCGCCGCCTTCAACCTGCTGGTGCCGGTGCTGGCCGGCTACATCGCCTTCGGCATGGCCGACCGGCCGGCGCTGGTGCCGGGCTTCGTGGGCGGCGCCATCGCCAACCAGATCGGCGCCGGCTTCCTGGGCGGCCTCGCCGCCGGCCTGCTCGCCGGCCTGGTGGTGATGCTGATCAAGAAGGTGAAGGTGCCGATCTACTTCCGGCCGGTCATGCCCATCCTGGTCATCCCGGTTTTCGCGTCGCTGATCGTCGGCTTCGTCATGTTCCAGTTCATCGGCGTGCCGATCCGCGACCTGATGACGGCGATGTCGGCCTGGCTGCAGGTGATGGGCACCGGCAACCGCGTGCTGCTGGCGGCCGTGCTCGGCGCCATGATCGCCTTTGACATGGGCGGGCCGGTCAACAAGGTCGCCTTTTTCTTTGCCGCCGCCATGATCAAGGAGGGCAACTTCGCCCCCATGGGCGCCTGCGCCGCCGCCATCTGCGTGCCGCCGCTGGGCATGGGGCTGGCCACGCTGCTGGGGCGCAGGCGCTG
>CAYXCX010000283.1:1076-2583 GCA_964463405.1 uncultured Clostridia bacterium | reverse complement strand
CCTCCGCCTTGCCGGAGCCGATGTACGTCGCGCTGTCCGGCGCGCGCTTCCTCTTCCGCCGCGACTTCGGCGGCAACAAGGAGTCGGCCCGCCTCACCGCCCACCGCGCCGCCGACGAAATGATGAAGCACTTCGGCGAACGCCCCCTGTTCACCTCCAAGATCGCCTACGTCCACGAGTCGGGCAACGACCGCGACGTCTACATCATGGACTACGACGGAGAGCGGCCCACGCGCATCACCTTCAGCAGCGCCCTGGACATGCTCCCCTCCTGGAGCGCCGACAACGAGAAGATCCTCTACACCTCCTACCGCAACCTCAGCCCCGAGCTGTTCATGTTCCACCTCTACTCGGGCAAGACCGAGCTGGTCTCCAGCGGCGGCAGCAACTACGCCGCCGACTGGTCGCCCAGCGGCGACCGCATCGTCTACACCTCCAGCAAGCACGGCAACGCCGAAATCTACGTCCGCGACATGAAGACCGGCCAGGAAAAGCGGCTGACGTTCAATCCGGCCATCGACACCTCGCCGTGCTGGAGCCCCAACGGCCGCGAGATCGCCTTCACCTCGCAGCGCGGCGGCACGCCGCAGATCTACGTCATGGACGCCGAGGGCGGCAGCGTACGGCGCATCACCCTGGAGGGCAGCTACCACGACTCGCCGGCCTGGTCGCCCGACGGCCTGCGCCTGGCCTTCGTCTCGCGCATCGAGTCCCGCTTCGACATCTACGTCTACAACCTGAAGAGCAACGAGATCAGCAAGCTGACCGAAAACGCCGGCCGCAATGAGAACCCCGCCTGGTCGCCCGACGGCCGCCACCTGGCTTTCTCCTCCAATCGCAACGGCCGCTACCAGATCTATCTGGTCGACTACGACGGACGCAACGTGCGCCGGATCACCTCCCAGGGCGAGAACAAGATGCCCAAATGGCAAAAACCGGGAAAATAGCGCCGCGGCCGGAGAAAAGCCGTTGAATTGACAATTTTTTATTATTATAATATATTCGTTTGGCAAAAAAGTTAAGGAGGATCCATGAAGAAAGCGTTCGCCCTCATAATGGCCCTGTCTCTGCTGTTGCTGTTCACCGCCTGCGGCAAGAAAGCCGCCCCCCAGGTTGCCCCGGAGCAGCCTGCCGTCGAGACCGTGGAAGAGCCGACGGCCAAGGTCGAGAAGCCGGTGCTGAGCGAGGAGGAGCTGTTCCAGCAGAAATCCCTCGAGGAGCTCAACCGCGACCAGGTCCTCAAGCGGATCCATTTTGACTTCGACAAGTACTCCGTGCGCGAAGACATGAAGCCGGTCATGCAGACCAACGCCAACTGGCTGCTGCGCTTCCCCAGCGTCGAAGTCCTGGTCGAGGGCCACTGCGACGAGCGGGGCACCATCGAGTACAACATCGCCCTGGGCGAGAAGCGCGCCGAGGCGGCCAAGAACTACCTGGTCTCCCTGGGCCTGGATCGCGCCAAGGTCAAGATCATCTCCTACGGCAAGAGCAAACCCCTGGTGACGGG
>CAYXCX010000283.1:0-1066 GCA_964463405.1 uncultured Clostridia bacterium | reverse complement strand
GGGCGTCGACGAGGATTCGTACTTCCAGAACCGCCGCGCCGAGTTCGTCATCACCAAGAAATAGGCGCCCATGAAGCCCCGGCTCCTGGCGGTCCTGCTGCTGCTGGCGTTGGCCGCCCTCCCCGTCCAGGCGGCGAAAAAGGACACGCAGCAGATCCTGGACGAGGTGCAGCGGCTGGCCGAAGCCCTGGACACGCTGGCGGCGCAGGTCGCGGAGCTGCTCAAGAAATCGGCCATCGCCGACGAGCGGCTCGGCGCCGTCGCCCGCGGCCAGGCCGACCTGGCCCAGGGCAACGAGAGCTTCACCCTCGCCCTGCAGTTCCTCAAGGAGGAGATGAACGGGGTCAAGGATTCGCTGAACAAGCTCAATGACCGCCTGTTGAGCCTGCCCGCGGCCGCCCCGGCGGCAACAGGCGAGGCGCTCCCGGGCGCCCAGCCCGCCCCCGCGGCGCCGGCCCAGGAGCCCTCCACGGTGTATTACGCCGCCTACTCCGACTACATCAAGGAAAACTACGACCTGGCCATCGAGGGCTTCCGCCAGTTCCTCCGCGCCTACCCGGAGAGCGGCCTGGCCGACAATTCCCTCTATTGGATCGGCGAGTGCCATTACGCCGCCAAGAAGTACACCGAGGCGATCAGCACCTTCAACGAGCTTCTTTCCCGCTACAAGGACGGGGACAAGGTGCCGGCCGCCAGCCTCAAGAAAGGCTATGCCCTGATCGAGCTCGGCCGCCAGGGCGAGGGCATCGCCATCCTCAAGGAATTGATCTCCCGCTTCCCGCTGTCGGAGGAGGCTTCGCTGGCCGGGCAGAAGATCAAGGAGTTCAACGACTAACATGAGCCACGTACGCAGTTTGAACCGCGTCATCCTGGTCGGCCGGGCGGGAAAGGACCCCGAGGTCACGGTGGTAGCCACCAGCGGGCGGCAGCTGGCCAAGTTCAGCCTGGCCACCAACGAAGGCTACTACGACAAGAACAACAACGCCTGGAAGGTCCTGCCCACCGAATGGCACAACATCGTCGTCTGGGGGCCGCAGGCCCAGAAGGTGGAAAAGAGCGTCGGCAA
>CAYXCX010000282.1:0-2594 GCA_964463405.1 uncultured Clostridia bacterium | reverse complement strand
GGCGCTTGAAGGCCAGGTTCTCCAAATAGGTCGACGAGTTGAACTCCTCGATGCTCTCGAACCAGAGCTTGAGCTCGAACAGGTTGAGCATCATCCGTTCCTGGTCGATCTTGTCCAGCCAGCCGGAAAAGATCTCTTCCCATTTCTTCTCGGGGGTCAGGGCGCCGCTCTCCTGGGAAAAAAACTCGCCGATGTTTTCCACGTCTTTCTTTTCCATGCCGCGATTGTACGGAATCGCCCCTGCTTTTGCAAGCGGCCGCCCCCGGGCGTGGCAAATGCGCCGCCGTTCTGCTATACTCCTCGCCGATGGCCAAAACCGAGCAGTGCATCGCGGTCTCTTTCCGCAGCGATTTTCAGTACACCGAGCTGGGCATCCTGGTGCTCGGGTTCCTCAAGAAGCTGCTGCGCATCGGCGACGACACGTTCTTCAAGATCGAGATTTCCGTGCGCGAGGCAACCAACAACGCCATCGTCCACGGCAACGGCCGCGACCCCGGCAAGCGGGTCCACCTGCGCTTCGTCTGGGACCGCAGCCGGCTGCGCGTCCACGTGCGCGACGAGAACAGCCGCCGCGTCGACCCCCAGGAGGTGGAGGACCGGATTCACGACTGCCACCCGCTCTCCTTCCACGGCCGGGGCATCACCATCATCCGCAGCTACATGGACCGCTTCGAGTTCCGCAGCTGCCCGGAGGGCAGCGAGGTGGTCATGGAAAAGGCGCTGCCGTGATCCTGCTGGCCCTGGACACCTCCTCGCGCGACGCGTCCATCGCCGTGCTGCGCGACGGCGAGATCGCCCTGGAGTACAATTTTTCCTCGCGCGACGACCTGTCGGCGCTGCTGGCGCCCAGCCTGGAGTTCCTGCTGCGTTCGCTCGACCTGGGGCTGGCGCAGGTCGACCTGCTGGCCGCCGCCGTCGGCCCCGGCTTGTTCACCGGCATCCGCGTCGGGCTGGCCACGCTGCAGGGGCTGAACCTGGCTGCGCGCAGGCCCATGATCGGCGTCAGCTCCCTGGAGGCCCTGGCCTGCAAGCTTGGCGACGGCGCCGCCACCGTCGTGCCCCTGATCGATGCCCGCCGCCGGGAGGTCTACCTCGCCGCCTACCGCTTCGCCGGCGGCGTGCGCCGCGAGCTCCTGGAACCGCGCCTCTTGCCGCTGGCCGAGGTGGCGCCGGCGCTGGCCGGAGTGCCCGAACCGGTCCTGGTCGGCAGCGGCGCCGAGGAGCACGGAGAGCATTTGCGCCGCGTCCTGCCGGGCTGCCGCATCCAGTACCGCTCCCGTTTTTTGGCCAGCGAGGTCGGCCGCATCGCCTTGGAACGCTCGGCGGGCGGCGATTTCCCGCCCCTGCGCCCGGCCTACATCCGCCGTCCCGATGCCCAGAGCCGCAGACCCGCCTCCCGAGCCGCAGATTAGGCCGGCGCGGCGCCGTGACCTGGAGGCCGTGCTGCGCATCGAGCGCGAGCATTTCTCCGTCCCCTGGAACCGCGAGTACCTGGCCGCCGAACTGCACAACCGCCTGGCCCATTTTTTCGTCGCCTGCGCCGAAAAGAGCGGAGACGTGGCCGGCTACCTGCTCTTCTGGAGCCTGGCCGGCGAGATCGAGCTGCACCGGATTGCCGTGGCCTCGGCCTGGCGGCGGCGGGGGATCGCCTCCCGCCTGCTGGACCGACTGCTGCAAGCCGGCCTCGCCTTGGGCTGCGAGCGGGTGGTGCTGGAAGTGCGCGCGTCCAACCGGGCGGCGATCGCGTTTTACGAAAAAAGGGGCTTCAGCCAGGCGGGCCGGCGGCGGAACTATTATTCCCGTCCCGAAGAGGACGCCCTGGTCTATTCCCTGGCCCTGGGCAAGGGCGGGGACGGGTCATAATCCGTCGCGGTCGCGGCGGATGCTTTCCTCGACGCTCATCTTTTCGGCGATCCAGAAATCCAGGCTGGTCTTGGCGAAGATGGAGATGATCGTGGGATCGAACTGCCTTCCGGAGTTCTTCAGCAGCTCGGCGGCGGCCGCGTCGAAGGGCATGGCTTTCTTGTAGGGGCGGTCGGAGGTCATGGCGTCGATGGCGTCGGCCACGTGGAAGATGCGCGCCCCCAGCGGGATGTCGTCCGCCGCCAATCCTTCGGGATAGCCGCTGCCGTCGTAGGCCTCGTGGTGGTGCAGGACCACCTGGGCCGCCTCCTCCAGGAAGGTGATGCGCTTGAGGATGTTGTAACCGATGGTGGGGTGGCCCTTCATGATCTCCCATTCGCCGGGGGAGAGCGAGTCGGGCTTGCGCAGGATGGCGTCGGGGATGCCGATCTTGCCGATGTCGTGCAGCAGGGCGCCGTACTCGTAGATCTTGAGCGTCCTCTTGTCGAGAACGCCCGCCAGCTCGGCCAGCTTGAGGGTGAAGCGCACCACGCGCAGCGAATGGCCCTGCGTCTCGGTGTCGCGGGTGTCGAGGGCGGTGACCATGGCCCGCAGGGTGAAATTGTAGGTGCGGTCGAGCTCGATCAGCGCCTGCTTCAGCTCGCTGGTCCGTTCCTCGACCATCTTTTCCAGCTGCTTCTGGTATTCCTTGTTCTCCAGCACCAGCCGGCGCTTTTCCATGGCCTTGCGGG
>CAYXCX010000281.1:0-2623 GCA_964463405.1 uncultured Clostridia bacterium | reverse complement strand
CGATGAAGCGCTCGGGGGCGCTGCTCCAGGCGATGACGTCGATGCGCTCGCCGCGCAGCTCCTTGGTGATGGCCAGCACGCGGTTGCCGTTCATGCCCACGATGGCCCCCACCGGGTCGATGGCCTTGTCGGTGGAGTAGACCGCCACCTTGGACTTGATGCCCGGCTCGCGGGAGATGGCGAAAACCTTGACGATGCCCTCGGCCACCTCCGGCACCTCTTTCTTGATCAGCTCGGCCACGAAGTCGTTCATGTAGCGGGTGGCCAGGACCAGCGGCCCCTTGCCCTCGGCAAAGACCCGCTTGATGAGAAACTTGATGATCTCGCCGCGGCGGAAGCTGTCCTTGGGCGAGAGCTCCTTGGGGGGCAGGACGGCCTCGCCCCACTCCAGGCCGAGGATGTAATTGCCGTTCTCGATGCGGCGCACGTCGCCGGTCATCAGCGTTCCGGCAAGCTGGATGTACTTTTCGTAGATGTTCTCCTGCTCGGCCTTGAGGATCTTCTGCATGATGATCTGCTTGGCCGACTGGGCGGCGATGCGCCCCAGCGTCTCGCCGGGCAGGTGGATGCGGATGACGTCGCCCTCGCGCGCCTTGGAATCGTGCTTCAGGGCGTCCTTCCAGTGGATTTCGGCCAGCGGGTCGCTGACTTCCTTGACCACCAGCTTGTTGACGTAGACCTCGATGACCCCCTTGTGTTCGTCTATCTCGATCTGGATGTCGGCCTCGGGGTCAAAGTACTTCCTGGAGACGGTGAGCAGCGCTTCCTTGATGGCAGAGAAAAAAATGTCGGGATTGATGCCGCGCTCGCGGCTGATCTGCTTGATGCTCTGCAACAAATCTTCTGCCATGGATGTTCCTCATTCTGCTCATCGGCAACGAATCATTATAAAGGATTTCGCCGGCGAATGCAAACCGCCCCCGGAAACGGCGCCGGCGAGGCGCGAAATTTGTTGTGGGTATTGACTTTTGCTCTCTTTTGCGCTACAGTGGCGCCTGTACTGCGAGGAGGAACCCAGACAATGAATAAGAATGACATCGCCCAGCTGATGGTCAAAGATTCCAGTATTATCAAGAGCAACGCTCTGAAAGTCATTGATACACTGGTGGCGGTTGTCGGCGATCAGTTGAAGAAACGGCAGGGCAAGGTGACGCTGGTCGGGTTCGGCACCTTCAAGGTGATCGACAAGAAAGCCAAAGTGGGCCGCAATCCCAAGACCGGCGCCAAGATCAATATTCCCAAGAAGAGGGTCCCCAAGTTCATGGCCGGCAAGGAACTCAAGGCCCTGGTCAAGTAGGTTGGACACAGCGCAGGCGCGTAGCCCAGTTGGTTAGAGCGCTACCTTGACACGGTAGAGGTCGGCGGTTCGAGCCCGCCCGCGCCTATTTGTTCCCATGGAAAAGCAAAAAGCGATTTTGTTGAAGATAAACGGCGAGCTGATGCCCATCGGTACGCCCGCCGCCCCCCAGGACACGGTCGAGGAGGTCTATCCCGACTCGCCAGCGGCCCTGGAGGTCTACCGCCACTCGGCTTCCCACCTGCTGGCCCAGGCCATGCTCGAGCTGTTCCCCGGCACGCAGTACGGGGTGGGCCCGGCGGTGGAAAACGGGTTTTACTACGATTTCCTGACCGAGCGGCCGCTGACCGAGGCCGATTTGGACGCCATCGCCAGGAAGATGGCCCACCTGGCCAAGCAGAACCTGCCCATCCGCCGCGAAGTGTGGACCAAGGAGCAGGCCCGCGACTACTTCCGCCAGCGCGGCCAGGCCCTGAAAGTCGAGCTGCTGGAGGAGAAGGTCGCCGGCGACGAGGTTTCGGTGTACCGCCAGGGCGACTTCGTCGACCTCTGCCGCGGCCCGCACCTGCCCGCGACCGGCCTGCTCCGGCACGTCAAGCTGCTGAGCGTGGCCGCCGCCTACTGGAAGGGCGACGAGAAGAGCCACTCGCTGCAGCGCGTCTACGGCACGGCCTTCGCCGACGCCGAGTCGCTGGCCGGGCACCTGCGCCTCCTGAAGGAGGCCAAGGAGCGCGACCACCGGCTGCTGGGGCGCCAGCTCGATCTGTTCTCCCTGCAGGAGGAGGCGGGCCCCGGCCTGGCCTACTGGCATCCCAAGGGGGCGCGCATCCGCCACGAGATCGAGTCCTACTGGAAGCGGCGGCACTACGAGGGCGGCTACGACCTGCTCTACACGCCGCACATCGGCCGCGAGTGGCTGTGGCAGACCTCGGGCCACCTGAACTTCTACAAGGACTCGATGTACGCCCCCATGGCCATCGACGAGATGAACTACTACTTGAAGCCCATGAACTGCCCGTTCCACATCATGGTCTACAAGTCGAGCCAGCGCTCCTACCGCGACCTGCCCCTGCGCTGGGCCGAGCTGGGGACGGTTTACCGCTACGAGCGCAGCGGCACGCTGCACGGGCTGCTGCGCGTGCGCGGCTTCACCCAGGACGACGCCCACATCATCTGCACCCCGGAGCAGATCGACGGCGAGGTCCTGCGCGTGCTCGACTTTTCGCTCGACCTGCTGCGGGCCTTCGGCTTCCGCGAGCACAAGATCGAGCTCTCGGTGCGCGACCCCAAGATCAGCGGCAAGTACGCCGGCAGCGACGCCATGTG
>CAYXCX010000280.1:0-2637 GCA_964463405.1 uncultured Clostridia bacterium | reverse complement strand
GGACCTGTTCCGCAGCGGCGAGGCTCCGGCCCCGGCCCCGGGCCGCGCCCAGAAGGCCGCCGCCCAGGCCGAGACGATCCAGCAATCCATCGCCGAGGAGATCTCGCAATCGGTCGCCTACGAGGGCTTCATCCTCAGGAATGCCAAGCCGCTGGCGCTGCTCAACGTCAGCGGCGACTTCTTCACCGTGGCCGAGGGCGAATCGATCCTGGGCAAGATCCGCGTGCTGACGATCACCCGCCAGCGGGTGACCATCGAGTACGACGGCGTCGCCTACGAAATCCGCAGCAAAGGAGACTGACATGGCACCGCACGCGCACCCGGCCCGCCTGGCCTTCCTGCTCGCCGCCCTGCTTCTGTGGCAGGGATGCCTGACCACCCGCGCCGGCCTGCGCCAGGCGCGCGACCTCTACAAAGCCGGCGATTTCGACCGCGCCCGCGAAGTCCTGCAGCGCGAGGCAACCGCCAATCCGCGCAGCAACGAGGTGCGCACCCTGCTGTTCCGCGCCCAGCTGGCGAGCTACTACGCCCACCTGCGCCGGGCGCGCGAACGGCGGCGGGCCGGCGACCGCCCGGCGGCGGCGGCGGAATACCAGAAGGCCCTGGCCGTATTCGCCAACAACCTGGAGCTGCAGGCGGAGTTCGACGCCTGGACCAACCCGCGCCAGGCGGCAAGCAAGCCCGCGCCGACGGTGGTGCCGCCGGTGCAGCTGAAGGTGCGCGCCGACGAGAAGGTCAGCCTGAGCCTGCGCAACACGCCGATCACCAACATCTTCAAGAGCCTGGGCCGGACGTTCGGCGTCAGCTTCATCTTCGACAAGGACTTCCGCGATTTCCTGCACACGCTGGAGATCGAGAACGCCGGCTTTTTCGAGATCCTGCGCGTGCTGTGCCTGGTCTCGTCGGCGCAGTACCGGGTGCTGGACCCCTCGACGGTCATCGTCTACCCCGACATTTTCGCCAAGAAAAAGGCCTTTGACCTGCGCGGCATCAAGACGTTCTTCCTCTCCAGCATCAAGGCCGAGGACGCCCGCAAGATCGTGCAGACCGTCTTCCGCGACGAGCAGCTGCTGGTCCAGGAGGACCCCCGCCTCAACGCCCTGGTCGTCCGCGGCGACTTCCAGTCGCTGGCCGACGTCGAGCGCTTCCTGACCAAGATCGACAAGGAAAAGGGCGAGGTCGAAGTGCACATCGAGATCCTGGAAATCAACCGCGTGCTGGCCAACAAGCTGGGGGCGGAGTTCAGCACCGGCAGCGTCGGCTTCTCCGCCGGCCTCCCCGGCAGCGACGGCACCGTCTCCTCCAAGATGAATGTCAACGACCTGGGCAACGCCGATTTCTTCGTCACCATCCCCTCGGTGGCCCTGAACTTCCTGGAATCCGACAACCGGAGCAAGATCCTGGCCAAGCCCAACCTGCGCGGCGTCGACGGCGAGGAGATCTCCTTCATGGTCGGCGACGAGGTGCCGATCCCCGAGACGCAGTTCCAAGCCATCGCCGCCGGCGGCATCAACTCCTCGCCGGTGACCACCTACCGCTACCGCAACGTCGGCGTGGAGATCAAGATCACCCCCTTCATCCACCAGAACGACGAGGTCACCCTGAAGACCAAGCTGACGATCAACTTCATCTCCTCGGGCGCCTCGTCCTCGTTCCCCACCTTCGGCAAGCGCGAGATCGAGAACACCATCCGCCTGCGCGAAGGCGAGACCAACATCATCGGCGGCATGATCCGCGACGACGAGCGCGGCTCGCTGAGCGGCCTGCCGGCCCTGACCAAGATCCCGCTGCTGGGAAGGCTTTTCGGCAACTCGGAGCGGAACATCAGCCAGACCGACCTGATCTTTTCCATCACCCCCAAGATCATCCGCCGCACCCCGGTCAGCGCCGAGGACAACCAGGCGATCTGGGGCGGCGGCGAGCAGGCGGCCGGCGGCGGCGCGCCGCCGGCGGATGCGGGCGGGGACGAGGAGGCGGAGCCGGCCCCGGCGGAAGAGCCCGGCGCCGCGGCCGATCCCGAACCCCGCAGCGGCGGCGAGGACCGCGTTTCCGTCACCCCGGCCCAGGCCAGCCTGCCGGTCAACTCCGAGGCCGCCTTCACCCTGCGCCTGCAGGCGCAGACGCCCATGTCCAGCCTGTCACTCTCCGGCGCCATCAGCGGCGGCCCCTGCGAAATCCTGGAGCTGAACACCGACTCGCTGAACGAGCGCGAGGTGAAATCGCTCAAGAACCTGTCGGGAAACCGCTTCGACCTGGGCTTCTCCTTCAGCGGCGACAGCGCGCCCGTGCTGGGCGCGGCCGCCATCCAATTGAAGGTGCGCTTCGCCGCCAAGGGGCGCTACATCCTGAGCGTCAACGGCAGCGCCTTCGACGCCAAGCGCAACCGCCTGCCCCTGGCCGGCGCCACCTGCCCGATCGACGTCTATTGATCCGCGGCGCGCAGGGGCCCGGCGGCAAGCGGGATGCGGTGGGGGCGGCAGCGCCGGGAAACTTCGGCGCCCCGATTCCGGGGGCCGGGCAAAAAGCAAGGCGGACGCCCCGGGGCGCCCGCCGGCAACCGCTGGCGCGGCTCCTTATTTCACGCGGTCCTTCAGCGCCTTGCCGCCGATCGGGTTGGCGGCGAAGACTTCGTGGGCC
>CAYXCX010000279.1:1192-2672 GCA_964463405.1 uncultured Clostridia bacterium | reverse complement strand
TCTTTCCGCTGCTGCGCCGCCGCGAGCAGCTGGCCGGGGTGGAGGAGTTCCGCCTCTACGATTTCTTCACGGCCGACGGCCGGGTCGACGAGAACGTCATCGCCTTCTCCAACGGCAGCGGCGACAGGCGCTGCCTGGTCGCCTTTCACAACCGCTTCGCCGCGACCTCGGGCTGGATCCGCCTTTCGGCCGCCTATGCCGCCGACGACCCCTTCGGCGGGCCGCGCGTGCTCACGCAGGAGAGCCTGGGCCAGGCGCTGGGATTGAGCGGCGAGCCCGGCCGCTACGCGGTCCTGCGCGACCATGTCGCCGGGCTCGAAATCCTGCGCAACAGCGCGGACCTGTGCGCCAAAGGCCTGCAGCTGGAGCTGGCGGCCTACCAGACCGCCGTGTTTCTCGAGATCGGCGAGGTGGCCGACGGCGCCGACGGCCGGCTGGCGCGCCTGGAAGCCCAGCTGCAGGGAAGGGGAGTCGCCAGCCTGCTGGAAGCGGCGCGCGAGATGGACCTGCGGCCCCTGCACGACGCCCTGCGCGCCTTGTGCTCCCTGGAGTCGGCCAGCCGTTTCCTGGAGGCCGTGCGCGCCCTCCCGGGAGGCCTTGAGGAAAATCGGCTGTGGCTCGAATACGAGGAGAAAGCGCGCCGGCTGGGCGAGGCGGCGGCGGGAAGCGCAGGCGGGCGCGAAATCACCGAGGCGATCCTCGACGCCCTAGGCGAATGCCGCGGGATCGCCTCGCCGCCCCAGCAGGACCTCCGGCCGGAGAGTGGACTTCCGCTTGCCCGGGACGGGGCGGCGGCATTGCCGCCGTCAAGCGCCCAAGGCCTTTCCGAGCGGGCAGGGCAAAAGAACGGCGAAACCGCCCTCCCGGCTGCGGCGGCGCAAAATTTCTGCCGCTGCCTGCTGCGCGCCGCCTTGCTGCGGGTCACGGCCGGATCCGCTGAGCGCTGGGACGAGATGCGCCTGGAAGAGGCCGCGGCCGCGGCGCTGGGCGAGTGGGGGGTGAGCGCTGAGGATGCCGGCTTGGAATCCCGCCTCTTGCGCATCTTCAGCCTGAACGCCGAAAAAGTGCGCGCTGTTGCCCGGGAATGGGACAAGGGAAGAGTCGCCGCCGCCAGGGCCACGGCCGGGCTGGTGGCGGAGATGATGGGCCAGGATCTGCTCAGGGAATTCCTGCAGGTCAACTCCCATGCCGGAGACGAATACTTCAGCAAGGAACGCTTTTGCCGCTTCGCCGGGCGGCTCCGGCCGGAGCTGGAGCCGGGCATGCGTCCGCAGGGGGGCGCCGAGCGCCCAGGGGCCGAAGAAGCGCGCGCCCTGATCGATTTCCTCCCGATGCTTGCCCAGCAAAGCCAATTCAAGACAAAAAGGCTGTCCTCCTTCCTGCGTGCTTTCGCCGGCGAAAACTAGAGATTTCAGCGTCCCTGCCGCCGCCGTTCCCGGCCGCTCTTGCTTTCGGGTCCGTTCCAGTATAAAATGACCCC
>CAYXCX010000279.1:0-1182 GCA_964463405.1 uncultured Clostridia bacterium | reverse complement strand
GCCGGGGCGGTCTTGGGGTACAATGACACCTTCTGGAGAGGTGTCCGAGTGGTTTAAGGAGCACGCTTGGAAAGCGTGTGTACTGGAAACGGTACCGTGGGTTCGAATCCCACCCTCTCCGTTGCCGTTTGATCCAAGCGGACCAACGGCCCAGGAGCCCGGCGCTGCGGACCTGTGAACCTTGTCAGGACCGAGAGGTAGCAGCAATAAGCAGCCCTTCGCAGGCGACCGGCCCCTCCTGGGCCTTGTTCAAAGAGAGGGGCCCATGTACCTTGCCCTTGCCCGGAAGTACCGGCCGCAGAAGTTCGCCGACTTGATCGGCCAGGCCGCCATCTGCAAAACCCTGCAGAACGCCATCGCCATGAACAAGGTCTATCCCGCCCTCATTTTTTCGGGGATGAAGGGGGTGGGCAAGACCTCGTCGGCGCGCATCCTGGCCAAGGCCCTCAACTGCGAGAAGGGCCCGGCCGTGGAGCCCTGCAACGAATGCCCGACCTGCCTGGAGATCACCGACGACAACTCGGCCGACTACATGGAGATCGACGGCGCCTCCAACAACGGCGTCAACGAGGTGCGCAGCCTGCGCGAGACGGTCAAGTACAAGCCGCTGAAGAACCGCTACCGCATCGTGGTCATCGACGAGGTGCACATGCTGTCCAACGCGGCCTGGAACGCGCTGCTCAAGACCGTCGAGGAGCCCCCGGAGCACACCATCTTCATCATGGCCACCACCGATTTCCACAAGATTCCGGCCACCATCGTCTCGCGCTGCCAGCACTTCGAGTTCAAGCGCATCCCTTTCGAGGTGATCAAGGGCGTGCTGAAGGACATCTGCCAGAAGGAGGGGATCCGCGTTTCCGACTACGCCCTCTACCTGATCTCGCGCTCGGCCGAGGGCAGCCTGCGCGACGCCAAGAAGATCCTGGACCAGGCCATCGCCATCTCCAGCGGCGACGTCAAGGACGACGACGTGGTGGCCATCCTGGGCATCATCGCCGAGGAGACCTTCATCGCCCTGACCCGCTGCGTGCTGACCCAGGACCGCAAGGGCATCCTCGAGCTGGTGAACTCCCTGGTCGAGCGCGGCACCGACCTGCGCTTCTTCTACACCGAGTACCTGCGCTTTCTCCGCGACGTGATCGTCATCAAGTCGGTCCCCGAGTCGGAGCGGCTGCACAACCT
>CAYXCX010000278.1:0-2681 GCA_964463405.1 uncultured Clostridia bacterium | reverse complement strand
TCTCGACCACTACGCCATCGACCCGGCCGGGATGAACGCCGTGGTGGTCGGGCGCAGCTTCCTAGTGGGCAAGCCCATGGCGGCCATGCTGAGCAACCGCAACGCCACCGTCACCCTGTGCCATTCGCGCACCGCCAACCTGGCCGCCGTGCTGCGCGAGGCCGGGCTGATCGTCGCCGCCCTGGGCCGTCCCGGCTTCATCGGCGCCGACATGGTCCGGCCCGGCGCCGTGCTGGTCGACGTGGGCATCAACCGCATCGACCGCGAGGCGGACTTCCAGAAATGCTGCCCGGCCTCGCGCCATGAGGAGTTCAAAAAGAAGGGGGCGATCCTTGCGGGCGACATCCACTACCAGGCCTGCGCCAAGGCCGCCCACTACACGCCGGTGCCTGGCGGGGTCGGGCCGCTGACCGTGGCCATGCTCATGCACAATACAGTAGAATTGTGCAAGAGATTGATTTCCAAGGACCTGAATGATCTATGAGACGTTAGACGCCAGAAGTCAGACATTAGCCGGAGAAAAGGCCCTTTCAGCGCCTTCATTTTTTCTTGTAACGACATTGGTTCTTTCAATGTTTGATTTCTTGCTGATGTCTAACGTCTGGCGTCTAACGTCTCTTTCTCATGGCTGAAACAGTACTGATTACCGGCGCCTCGGGCCTGCTGGGCCGGGCCCTGGTGGGCGAGTTCGCCGCCGCCGGCTCGCTCGTGCTGGCCCAGTACCACCGCCGCCCGGGACCGCAGCGGGAGGGGGTGCGCTGGCTGGCCGGCGACTTCTCCAGCGCCGCCGCCACTGCCGCTTTTCTCAAGCGCCATGCCAGGCATCTCCGCGGCTGCCAGCGGGTGATCCACGGCTACGGCCCGGTCTGCGAGAAGGCCACTGCCGACCTGACCGGCTCCGACCTGCTGGCCTCCTTCCAGGCGCAGCTCCAGCCGGCGCTGGACATCACCCGCTTCCTGCTGGCCCATGCGCCCCTGCGCTCGGCGCTGTTCGTCGCCTTCGAGGACACCGGCCGGGCCCGCCCCTACGCCAGGGTCCTGGCCTATGCCCTGGCCAAGAACTCCCTGCCGCTGCTGGCCCTTTCGCTGGCCGCCGCCCACCCCGGCGTGGCGTTCAACGTGTTCTCGCCGCCGACGTTGGCTGGCGCCGCGCTGCGCCACCCCCGTGTCGTTCCGGTCGCGCCCGCCCTGGTGGCGGCGCGGATGAGGCGGCTGGCCCTGAGCCGCGCCAGCGGCCGCCATTTCCGCTGGCCCGGCCCCGCCCCCCGCCGCGCGGCTTCGAGGTAAACATGGAAAAAGGGAAGAAGCTTTCGCGCTACCATCGTGTCGAGGAGCAGCTCGCGGAGCTGTTCGCCAGGACGCGCGATATCCAGGCGCGCATGGCCACCACGGCCGCTTTGCTGCGCCACAAGTTCGGGCACTTCTTTTGGTGCGGCTTCTACCGCCTGGTCGACGGCGACCTGCTGGTCGGCCCCTACCAGGGCCCCCTGGCCTGCCAGGTGCTGGCCCGGGGCAAGGGCGTCTGCTGGGCGGCGGTGAAGGAGGGCCGGACCGTGATCGTTCCCGACGTGCGCCAGTTTCCCGGCCATATTCCCTGCGACCCGCGCTCGCTGTCGGAGATCGTGGTGCCGGTGCGCGGGGCGGACGGCGCCGTCATCGCCGTGCTGGACGTGGACAGCGACCGCACCGGCCAGTTCGACGAGGAGGACCGCCTGGGACTGGAGACGATCGTCGCCTTGCTGGCAAAATAGACTTTCCCGAGGCATCAGGGATTTCGGAAATATTGTAGCCAGGTTGCAGTAAATATCATACACCTTTCGTTGTAGGCGAAAAAAAGAAAAAATACAACCGAATTTAATCCCTCCGTTGTATTGCCTAGGCGTTTTCGCCAATCTATCATCGGGGCGATGACGCCAAGGATTGAACCGCCCCCACACGCTTATGGAAAAAATCTTTCCATAAAATTTTTGGAGAAAGGAGAAGAGAGAACCATGAAGAGGAAATGGGTTCTAGGTGGACTGGTGTTGGTCGTGCTGCTGGTCTTCGCGTTCCTCCCCGCCATCCAGGAAGGGACCGACGTCCGCGAGTACAACCAGGAAGCGCGCCGTCAGAAGTTCCGCAACGACATCGCGCAGATGCGGGCTGAGATCCGGGCCAACGGCTGGGACTTCGAGGTCGACGTCAACGAGGCGATGCAGTACAGCATCGACCAGTTGTGCACCTTCAAGCCCGAGCTGAAGCCCATGGAATACGACCTGGAAGCCGAGGTGGATAACGAGGCCACGGTGGCGGCGCTCCCCTCGTATTACATGGGGGTTTACACGCCGATCAAGAACCAGGGCAGCTGCGGCTCCTGCTGGGCCTTCGGCACGATCGCGGCTACCGAGGCTGCCTACAAGAAAAAGTACGGCACGACCCTGGACCTGTCCGAGCAGTACCTGGTCTCCTGCAACAGCTATGGCTACGGCTGCGACGGCGGCTGGTTCGCCTTCGGCATGGTGAAGTATCCCGGCGCCATCCTGGAGAGCTGCTTCCCCTACAAGGCTGTCGATGCCCCCTGCAGCTACTGCTCCAACCCCACCCGCTACAAGATCTACTCCTACGGCAGCGTCAGCACCAACACCAGCAGCATCAAGACCGCCATCTACAACTATGGCTGCGTCGCCGCCGCGGTCTATGTC
>CAYXCX010000277.1:0-2683 GCA_964463405.1 uncultured Clostridia bacterium | reverse complement strand
TGCGGCCGCCGGCAGGCAGGATGAAGCGATCGGCCGCGCCGTCGCCCGGCAGGGGCAGGCTGCGGCCGTCGGCCAGCGCCGCCTCGATGATCACCGGCGGCATGCGCTCGTTGCGGCGGATGCGGGCGGGGGCGACGCTGGCCGCCCCGGTGAGGTTGGCGAACCACAGCCGGCCCTCGGGGTCACGCCAGCCGGCCGGATCGCCGTAATTGCAGATCCGGCTTGCCATGCCGTCGTTCTCGTCGAACAGGCGGCCGCTCACCCCTAGGCTGCGGCCGAAGGCCGCGGCCTCCATCTCGCGGGCCGGGACGCGGAACAGTCCGCGCTCGCTGCTCAGCCACAGGTGGCCCAGGCCGTCGGCGAGGATGGCGTAGACCCGGCTGTCGAACAGGCCCTGCTCGACCGACAGCGAGCCCCAACGATCCTGGCGGCGCACCTTGATTCCCTGATGCGTGCCGATCCACAGCCTGCCTCCGCCGTCGCCGAAAAAGGAGGTCACGTGACAGCCGGCAAGGAAGGGCTCAACGACGAACCGCGTTCCCGGCCCCGGCGCCATCACCGCCATCCCGTTCTCGCAGCCGGCCCAGACGCCGCCGCCGGAGTCGACGTGCAGCGCCGAAACGAAGTTCCCCGGCAGCCCGTCGGCCGCGGAGTAGGCGGTGAAGCGCCCGCCGCTCCGGCAGCATACCCCCTTGCCCCAGGTACCGATCCACAGCCTGCCCTGCCGGTCCCGGGCGAGGCAGCGCACCTCGACTTCGTTCCAGGCGCCGGGAAGCCGCTGGCGCTCAATGCGCCCGCGGTGCAGGCGCAGCAGCCCCCTGGAGGTTCCCAGCCAAAGCGCGCCGCTGCCGTCGGCCTCCAGGGCGTAGACCACGTGATCGCGGCCGGCGCCCGGCAGCCGCAGCCCGTCGCAGCGCCCGCCGCGGATCCGGTTCAAGACTCCGCCGCTGCCGCCCAACCAGAGCGTTCCGTCCTCGTCGCCATGAAGGCAGCGGAACTTGTTGCCGGCCAGTCCTTCGCGATCGGTAAAGGAAGTGATCTTCTCGTCGCGGACCTGGGCCAATCCCCCGTCCAGGGCCCCCACCCACAGCGAGCCCTCGGCGTCCTCGCACAGGGCGTAGACCCAGTCGCTCTCCAGACCCCGGTTTTTGCCGATGGCCTGCCAGTCGCCGCTGCGCCAGCGGTACAGCCCGCTTTCGCTGCCCACCCACAGGTTGCCGTCGCGGTCCTCCAGCAGCGAAGTGACTAGCGCATGAATGCCGCCCGGCGGCGCAACGTTCTCCCACGTTCCGTCCCGCAGGCGGGCCAGCCCGTCTTCGCTGCCGAGCCACAGCCCGCCGTCGCGCCCGGTACGGATGGCGTAGATATCCCCGCCCTTCCGCCCGGCGGCAGGCAGTATCGGGCGCCATTGGCCGCCGTCCCGCCGCAGCAGCCCGCCCCCGGCCACGCTGGCCAGCAGCCTGCCGCCGCTGTCCACGGCCAGGCCCAGAACCGGGGCGGCGGCCAAGCCGGAGTCGCGAACCCACGGGCCGCCGTCGCCGCTGCGGCGGAAAACCCCGGCCGAGGTCCCGACCCACAGGTCGCCGCCGCCGTCCTCGGCGATGCAGGACAAGGAGATGCGCGACACCTCCGGCGCAAGCGGGTGGCCGCGGAAGCCGCCGGGCTCCAGGCTGAGCAGCTTCCCGCGCAAGGTTCCGACCCAGAGGACGCCGCGGCGGTCAAGGAAGAGGTTGTTGATCAGATTGTCACGGAAAGCAGGGGTGTTGCCGCTGTGGAAGATGTCGAAATTCGCCCCGTCGAAGCGCACCAGCCCCTCGGCCGTGCCCAGCCACAGGAAGCCGGAGGGGTCCTGGGCGATCGCCATGATCGAATTGTTGGGCAGTCCCCTCTCGCGCTTCCAGACGTTGACGGTGTATTGGGTGATCCTTTTTTCGGGGTCCAGCCCCGCCAGCGCTCCCGCCTGCAGCAGCAGCCAGGCCAGAGCCAGCGCCGGGACCGCCGCGCTTCGCCTCATGAAAGGCGACGCCCTACATGGCCGGTATCGTGGAGCGGCAGACCCTCAGCTCGAGCATGCCTTTCTCGCCGGAAAAAATTTTTTCCAGCCGGGCCAGGGCCCGGGATGCCTCGGTGTACTTCTTGCCCTTGCGCTTTTCCGCCGGAACGGACTCGAGAAAGGCGCGCACCTTCGCCAACAGCAGGTTGACATTGGCTTTCTTGACATCCATCGGCCACCTCCGGAATGCGTTGCGTCTGAATTGTACGCGAAAAGAAAAGCGAACTCAACGGGCGGGGCTTGCCCGCGGCGGCGGGGACGGCTACAATGGCGGCGGCATGAGGAGCCTCTCATCGCTCTCCCTGGTCACCGGCACGGCCTGCAATTTTTCCTGCCCGTACTGCCTGCAGGAGCGGGATGAAAAGCGGCTGCGCCTGGCGGACATCGCCCGATTCCTCGACTGCCTGAAGCCGTTCCTGGCCGGCGAGGTCTGGCTGGGATTCCACGGCGGCGAGCCCCTGCTGCAGTGGCCGCTGATCGAGCGCGCGGTGCGGCACGCGGCCCGGAGCGGCGGCCGCTTCCGCTTCGCCCTGACCAGCAACGGCTCGCTGCTGCGGCGCGAGCACATCCGCTTCTTCCGCCGGCACGGCTTCGAGCTGGGGATCAGCTATGACGGCCTGGCCCAGGAGT
>CAYXCX010000276.1:0-2692 GCA_964463405.1 uncultured Clostridia bacterium | reverse complement strand
GGGGCTTAAGGTCGACGGTACGGCCATCATCACGCTGGCGGGAGTGCGCGCGCTCGACGCCCAGCGCGTGCAGTTCGTCCTGCGCGAGCCGTTCTTCCCCTTCCTGGCCGCCTTGACCGCCGACTGCGCCGCCGTCGTTTCGCCGCCCGCCGTGCGCCGGCTCGGAGCCGAGTTCGCCCGCCGGCCGGTGGGCTCCGGGCCCTACAAGCTGCGCTCCTGGCAGCCGGGCAAGCGCCTGGTGCTGGAGGCCAACGCCGGCTACTGGCGCGGCCGGCCGCGGATCGCCGAATTCACCGGCATCATCGAACCCCAGGCCGAGCTGCTGGGCAAGCACTTCGCGGAAGGGACGATCGACCTGCTGTCCACGTTCTCCATCTCCAAGATGGCCTCCTACCGCAAGCAGGACTGGGTGCGCATCAGCTCCGAGCCCCTCTACTCGGTGACCTTCCTGGTGCTCAACTCTTCGCGGCCGCTCCTGCGCAGCCGGCTCGTGCGCCAGGCCCTGGCCCACGCCTGGGACCCGCGCATCCTGAAACTGGTTTACCAGGACTACATCCTGCCCATCCACACGCTGCTGCCTCCGGGCCTGGCCCCGGTCGGGACCGCGGCCAAGCCGCCGCTGGAGTTCTCCCTGGCCAGGGCCCGCGAGCTTCTCAAGCAGGAGGGCTGGAAAACCGACCAGCCGCTGGAGCTGCTGGTGCGCCGCCAGGAAGGGCTGTTCTTCCAGGTGCTCTCGATGTACGCCCGCAACCTGCGCCAGGCCGGCGTGTCGCTGCGCCTCACCCGCCTCGAGCCCGAGGAATTGGCGCGGCGCGTGGCCGCCAACGATTTCGACCTGGCCTATTCGAGCTGGATCGCCGATTACCCCGATCCCGACAGCATGCTCTATCCGCTGATGTCGCGGGAACTGCAGCAGCAGGGCTTCGCCACCGCCGCCAGCAGCGGGCGCGACGACCTGCTGCAGCGGCTGGTCGCCGCCCGCCGCGAGGGCGACGCGCAGAAGCGGCTGCAAGGATACCTGGAGATCGACCGCGCCCTGGTGGGCGAGGCCCTGATCCTGCCCGTCTACCAGGCCAAGCGCGTCATCCTGCTCAACCGCAGCAAGCTGGGCGGCATCGGGCCGCACCCGTTGGGCAAGCTGCTGCTCTTTGACCTGCGGGCGCCATGAAGATCCGCACCAAGCTGCTGCTGTCGCTGGTCCTCGTCGCCGTCCTGTCGATCGTCTTCTCCCTCAATTTCTCGATCCTGTCCATCGCCAAGCGCTACGAGCGGACGGCCCGCGAGGAGGTCGCCGGCGCCCGCAAGGTGGCCGAGACCGTGTTCCTGGAGAACCTCGGCGACCTGGTGCGCAAGGCCCTCTTCCTCTCGGAGCTGAAGGAAGTCGTCGAAAACACCGAGAACCTGGACGAGCTGGCCATGGCGCTGGAGTTCAAGAATTTCTTCTTCTCCAACACCAACATCAAGATCCTCAATCCCGCCTGCCGCATCACCCTCAGCCACGACAACGCCTCGTCCAGCACCATCACGCCGGCCAGCCAGGGCAAGGTGGCCATCCTGAACGGCCGGCGCGACCCGCTCATCCGCGAGGCCGGCGTCTTCCTGGTCGAGGGGCGTTTGTGCCTGGCCGCCATCTCGCCCATCGTCGATCAGGAGACCTTTGACCTCAAGGGGTTCACCCTGCTGGAGATCCCCTTCAACCTGGAGCTCGCCGACCAGATCAAGGAAAAGAGCAAGGCCGAGATCCTGCTCCACGTCGAGGGCCGGCCCTTCGCCTCCACCCTGACCGACGGCGACGGCGACATGGTCTTCCCCGATCCGGCCGTACTGCGCGCTCCCAAGGCGGCGCGGCTGCTGGCCGGCGGCGACCGCTTCCTGGTCGAGTCGTTCCCGGTGAAGGACTTTCACAAGCAGGCGGTGGGCGAGATTTTCGTCGCCGTCAACATCGAGAACATCATGGCCGCCAAGCAGGTCAGCATCGCCAGCCTGCTTTACCTGTCGCTGCTCATCGGCCTGATCGTCATCGTGACCAGCCTGCTGCTGGGGCGCCGCCTGACCTCGCCCATCACCACCCTGTCCCGCGGCGCCGAGGCCATCGCCGCCGGCGACTACAACGTACACATCCCCCTCCACTCCAAGGATGAGATCGGCGAGCTGGCCACCGCCTTCAACAAGATGTCGGAGTCGCTGCAGGTGCAGCGCGACGAGATCCGCGAACTGCAGCAATTCTTCGCCAGCATCGTCGAGCACTCGCCCTCGGCCATCGTCATCGGCAACGAGAGCGCCGAGGTGATCGCCATGAACCCGGCGGCCGAGAAGCTGCTGGAGCGCCCCCTGGCTGACGTCAAGGGCCGGCCGCTGTTCGAGACGCTGCCGGCCTTCGCGCCGCTGAAGGACGACTACGTCAAGGTCCTGCTGGGAGGCAACCCGCGCTTCCACGACAATTACTCGCTGGTCAACGAGCGCGAGGGGGAAAAGACCCTGCGCCTGACCCTCTACAAGGTCCCGCTGGCCAACACCCAGGCGGCGGTGCTGCAGTTCGAGGACATCAGCGAGAAGTTCGAGCTCGAGGAGAAGCTGGTCCACGCCCAAAAGCTCGGCACCCTGGGCGAGCTCCTCAGCCGCTTCACCCACGAGTTCAACAACCTGATGACCAGCCTGCTGGGCCACCTGACCATGCTCAAGCGCGACATGG
>CAYXCX010000275.1:0-2783 GCA_964463405.1 uncultured Clostridia bacterium | reverse complement strand
CGGCAAGGCCGAAAAAATCTCGCGCAACGACAAGGGGGCCTGGGAAGCCCTGTTCCTGGGCAACGTCTCCATGGTGTACGTGCCGGCCGGGGAGGCGACCATCGGCTCGCCGGCCGGGGAGGGCGACGCCGACGAGCACCCGGCCCACAAGGTCCTGCTGGACGGCTACTGGATCGGCAAGACCGAGGTGACCTTCGACCAGTACGACCGCTTCTGTTCCGAGACCGGCCGCGAGCGGGCCGGCGACCAGGACTGGGGGCGGGGCAGCCTGCCGGCGATTTTCGTGTCCTGGCACGACGCCGCCGCCTATTGCGCCTGGCTGGGCGAGAAAACCGGCCTGCGCTTCCGCCTGCCCAGCGAGGCCGAATGGGAAAAGGCGGCCCGCAACCGCTACCCCTGGGGGAGCAAGCCGCCGACGCCCGAGCTGGCCAACTTCAACAAGGACCACATGATGACCCGGCCGGTGGGTTCCTACCCGCTGGGCGCGTCGCCCTACGGACTGCTGGACATGGCCGGCAACGTCTGGGAGTGGGTCCTCGACTGGTACGATCCCGGCTTCTACGCGGCTTCGCCGCGCGAGGCGCCGCAGGGTCCCGAGAGCGGCGAAGAGCGCGTGGTGCGCGGCGGCTCCTGGGCCAATGGCGCCGCCCTGGTGCGCGCCGCCAACCGCAGCAGCGAGAAGCCCGACAGCCGGCTGAACGTCCTGGGATTCCGCCTGGCCCTGGAAGACCGCTGATCGCAGCGGTTTGGCAAAAGGAACGCCCTGTTGTATAATTCGGGCCATGAACGGTACTGAGTTGCCGGGCCAAGCCCCGCCCAAGCCGGACGCGGCCGGCGCGGTCACGGTCCAGTGCGTCAAGTGCGGCCATGTCCAGGAACTCGATCCCGACTACAAGATCTGCCTGAACTGCGGCGCCCCGGTCGACGAAACGGACGACTTGATCCTGGCCAACCCGCGCAAGGGGCGCGGCATGCAGGGGCTGGCCATCCTCTGCTTCGTCCTGTTCCTTTTCGTCTTTTTCTTCTGGTCCAAGTACATCGGCTGGCACGGCATGGCCTTGAGCGCCCTCTTCGCCATCTGGGGCTTCTACCGCAATTACAAGCAGGCCCTGCTGGCGCGGGAGCAGCGTGGACATCGCGGAAAACCTTGACCGCGTCCGCGCGGGGATCGCCGCCGCCTGCCGGCGGGCTGGGCGCGACCCCGGCCAGGTGCGCCTGCTGGCCGTCTGCAAGGACCAGGGGCCGGAAAAGATCCGCCGCGTGCTCGACCTGGGGGTGCGCCTGCTGGGCGAGAACCGCAGCCAGGAGGCCGAGGCGCACATGCGCCATTTTCCGGAAAAGAGCATCGAGTGGCACTTTATCGGCGCCCTGCAGAAAAACAAGATCAACCGCATCCTGGCCCAGTTCCGCCTCATCGAGTCGGTGGACGGCGTCAAGGCCCTGGAGCACATCCACAAGCGGGTCGGCCAGCCGGTCGGCGTGTTTATCGAGGTCAACCTGGCCGAAGAGGGCAGCAAGGCCGGCTTCACCGTCGACGGCCTGAAGCGGGCCATCCCCTACATCGCCGGCTTGGGCAAGGTGCGCGTCGACGGCCTGATGGCCGTCCCGCCGTATTTCGAGGACGTGGAGAAGGTCCGGCCCCATTTCGCCCGGCTGCGCGGGCTGCGGGACGAGATCCGCGCCATGGCCGTGGCCAACATGCCGCTCGGCCACCTCTCCATGGGCATGAGCCACGACTACGAGGCCGCCGTCGAGGAAGGGGCGACCGTTGTGCGCATCGGCACGGCGCTGTTCGGCCGCCGCCGCTGAGCCGCAAGGAGGGAGCATGAAGCTTACGCCGCAGGAAATCCTGAGCCAGACGTTTTCCACGAAGTTCAAGGGCCTGGACCCGGTCGAGGTCAAGAACTTCCTGCAGCAGGTCGCCGAGACCCTGGAGGAGGAGATCCGCGAGAAGGAGGAGCTGAAGGGGAACCTGGAGCGGCTGCGCGAGAGCCTGGCCAAGCTGGAGCGCAAGGAGGAGCTGCTGCGCGACACCATGATCGCCGCCCAGAAGTTCTCCAGCGAGATCCGCAGCAGCTCGCACAAGGAGGCGGAGCTGATCACCCGCGACGCCGAGATCAAGTCCGAGGAGATCATCAAGCTCGCCGTCAGCCGCCAGCAGGCCATCCGCGAGGAGATCAAGAACCTGCAGTTCAAGCGCAAGGAGATCGAGAGCGACATCATCCACCTGCTCAATTCCCTGAAGGAGCTGATCGAGACCTACCACAAGCAGGATGAGGAGTTCGACAAGATCGAATACCTGGGAAAGTAGAGCGGCATGCGGTGCACGGTGGACGGTTTATGGTGAAGTGACAAGCGCTGAATCTCAAGCACCCAATTTCAAATAACTTCCAAGCTGCAAATTAGGTGACGGCCGGCAGGCATTGATCCATTGCTTCTACATGCCGCCATAAGGATCGAACACGGCGGAGTAGACGACCGTTCCCGAGCTATCGGTGATGATGCGGGTGGAGTTGATCTGGTCGGAGGTGTAGTAATAGGTCTTGCCGCTGGCGGGCTGATACTCGGCGATCAGCTTATTGCCCATATAGATGCAGCCGAGTCGTAGGAGTCGTACTCAGCAACCAGCTTGTGCGGTTTCATTCCGTCTTAGTAGGTTTTTCTTGAAATGGTCGAGCCAGCCAATCCGGCACTGTCTTATCGCAATGATGTTTTTCTATAAAATTCTTGATAACGTACACTATTTTTCGCACATTTAAGGAGAGGTAGTCCTCCAAGTTTTT
>CAYXCX010000274.1:0-2800 GCA_964463405.1 uncultured Clostridia bacterium | reverse complement strand
AGGGTGACGAAGAGGATGCCCACCACGCCGCCGACCATCATGATCACGGTGGACTTCAGCCAGCCGCCCACGCTGCCGAAGAACTCGGGCGACCAGACGCCGGCGATCAGGAAGGCCGGCAGGGTGAAGATGGCGCCGGCGGCCACCGACTCGCCGATGGAGCCGACGGTGCGGGTGAAGTTCTCCTCGATGATGTTGTGGTCGCGGAACAGGCGCAGCAGGGCCATGCCCAGCACCGCGGCGGGGTAGGTGGCGGCGATGGTCATGCCGGCCTTCAGCCCCAGGTAGGCGTTGGCCGCCCCGAGCAGCACCGCCAGGAACAGGCCGATCAGCAGGGCGCGGACGGTGAACTCCTTCAGGTTCTTGTCCGCGGAAACAAAGGGTTTGAACGCGTCGCTCATGAATTTCTCCTCCGGGAACATTCGAAGTATCATTATACGGGTTCGCGAAAATAAAAGTCAAATGGCCGGATCCATGCGTCTCAGCGACCCGAAGGGCGCGACCCCTTGTGGGGGCAGCGATCCAAAGGGCGCGACCCCTTGTGGGGGCAGCGACCCGAAGGGCGTGGCCCTTCAGCGGGATCAACGCCAGTTGTCAACCAGGTAAGGCTTGCCCCTTTCAAATTCCAGGCAAAGCTTCTCGATCTCCGCCTCGGCCTCCTCCTGCCCCATGTCCGCGACTTCCAGGATGAAGGCGGCCGTCTTGCCAAGGTACAAGGGGACCAGCGACTTGAGCAGGTGTTCCCGGGGCAGGGATTTTTTGCGGAAGGACAGGGCGAAGTCATATATGATCCGCGTCCAGAGGCTGGAGGGAAAACGGAATTCGGACTCGGGAACCGCGGCCAGGGTCGACAGCATGTCGAGATCGCCGCGGCCGAGCACGGGCTGCCAGAGGGTGCCCAGTTCCCGGAGGCCTTCACGAAAAACGCCCAGCATGCGCCCAACGTCGACGCTCACGTTCTCGAGTCCGACCGTGTATTGGAAGCCGAATTGGGGGACGCTGGCCGACCCCCGCACTTCTTTCCAAACATCATGGTATTCGGCCATGAGTCCGAAGGCCGAGCCCACGACTTGGATGAGCATGGAACTCAGGTCCGAGCCCGGATCCTTGGCGTCGTGGATCTTGGCGCCGAGAAAGGCCTGCGCCGTCCGGTAGCCGTTGGCCAGGGCCTCGCTGGTCATCCAGATGTCGATGCCATAGCGGGCGATGTCCGTTTGCCACACATCCTTGCCCATATAGTGCCGGGCCAGCCGCCCGGAAAAACCGAAATCCCCGCCGATGGGCTGTCGCAGCCTCTTGCCGAAGAGGGCGCGAGTCAGGGGGTAGACAATGCTGTTGGTGATGGTGCCGTCGTACTTGTGCCGGTGGTACTGCGGAGCGACGAAGTCGAACTCCTCTTCCAGAACCGGCTTCAGCAGCAGTTCCATCCATTCCGGCGTAATGCTGCGCAAGTCGGAATCGACCACGGCGCACGCCCGCGCTCCCTGCGAGGCAGCGATCGCGAAAATCGCGCGAAAAGCGCTGCCCTTGCCAGGGATGCCGGAGTAGGGCATGGAGATCTTGTGGAACGGCTCCACACGGTGGCGGACCAGTAGCGAATGGAAATCCTCGACCATGGCACGGCCGACGATCTCCATGGTGCCGTCGCTGGAGCCGCCGTCGGAGTTGACCAGCAGCGCCTTGCGCTCGGGAAAATACTTGGCCAGGCCCGCCTGCACCGCCTTGACAACATGACCGATGGTGCGGGCGTTGTTGAAGCTCGGGATGCCGACCAGGATGTCGACGCCGCCAATATCGCGCAGTTGCTTTTCCACTTCCTGGCGGTTGATCATTTTTTCCTTTCGACTCCTGGAACCGCCGCGCCCTGGTCGATCAGGATGACCTGCACATCCATGACGTTGGTTCCCGTCGGCCCGGTTCGGACATGGCTGCTCCCGCTGCCGAGAGCGTCCAACTGGCTGAAATAGGAATAGGAATCGTTGTTTTCCAGGAAAAGCGCGGCATCCAGACCGAGTTTTTTCCCCGCAGCAACCGTGGCGCCGCTTACAAACGCCCCCGCCGCGTCGGTCGGGCCGTCGCTGCCGTCGCTGCCGGCCGAAAGCAGGGTGATCCCCTCAACGCCTTCGATCTCGAGGGCGAAAGCCAGCGCCAGTTCCTGGTTGCGCCCTCCCCGCCCCTTGCCGCGCACATGCACCGTGGTCTCGCCGCCGGACAGGAGGCACGCACGGCCGCCGGGCGGCAATGCCTGCCAGGCCTGCCGCGCCCGAGTGGCCAGGAAATGGGCGGCCAGGCGCGCCTCGCCCTGCAATTCGCTGGTGATGACCTGCGCCGGAAAACCGAGTTCCTGAGCCCGGATCGCCGCCGCGGCGAGTGCCTGGGACAGGCTGCCCACCAGCACGTTGGCGGTGCGGCGAAAGCAGGGATCGTCCGTTTTGATCGTTTCCGCCTCCCGGCCTTCCAGCCCCCGGCGCAGAAAGGCCTCTGCCCGGGGCGGCAGGCGCGCCCACAAGCCGTATTTCCCGATCACCTCCGCGGCGTCTTTAAAAGTAGTGAGGTCCGGTACCGTAGGGCCGGAGGCGATGACATCGAGCCGGTCACCGACGACGTCGGAGAGAATCAAAGTCAGGACGGATGCCGGGAATGCCGCCTTGGCCAGCCGGCCGCCCTTGATGGCCGAAAGATGCTTGCGAACGGCGTTCAGTTCGTCGATGGCCGCGCCCGCCTTCAACAGCAGGTCGGTCACCGCCTGCTTGTCCGCCAATTGCACCCCCGGGGCCGGAGCCACCAAGAGCGCCGAGGC
>CAYXCX010000273.1:0-2801 GCA_964463405.1 uncultured Clostridia bacterium | reverse complement strand
GGCTGACGCGCTCGGCGTCGTCGCCGGCGTTCAGCGAGTAGGTTCCGGGCAGGTCCAGCAGCTGGAAGGCGCGGCCGTCCAGGCGCACGGTGCTGCGCAGCGGGCGCACGCTGGTGCCGGCGAAGTTGCCGGCCGCCGCCTTGCTGTCCGCCAGGACGTTGAACAGCGTGCTTTTGCCGGCGTTGGGCTGGCCGACCAGGACGATGCTATGCACGGGCTTCGACCACCAGGATCTTGCGCGCCAGTCCCTGGCCGATGGCGATCTTGCTGGAGCGGGTGGTGAGGTTGCGGATGAGCACCGGGCTCCAGTACGGTTCGTTGAGCTTGACGATGGTGTCGCCCACGTGCAGCCCCATGGCCAGGAACTTGCGCCTGGCCTCCTGGCCGGCCGAGATCTCGACGATGAGCTGGGGAAGGTCGCGGGGAGCGGAGTTGAGGGGCAAAGGCTTCATTTGCCATTATAATGCAGATTCGCCGGCCCGTCAACGGAGCGCTTGCCGCGGGCGGAGTTTTGCGCTAGAATGGCGGCGCCCGAGCGGCGAGGAGGAGCGGCATGATCGACCTGGTGACCGGAGCGGCCGGATTCCTGGGCTCCCATCTCTGCGACGCCCTGCTGGCCAGGGGCCGCGAGGTGATCGGCCTGGACAACTTTTTCACCGGCAGCAAGGCCAACCTCCGCCACCTGCGCGACGACGGCCGCTTCGAGATCGTGCGCCACGACGTCACCACCCCCATCCTGCTGGAGGCCGGCCGCATCTTCCATTTCGCCTGCCCGGCCTCGCCCGTCCACTACCAGGTCAACCCGGTCAAGACCATCAAGACCTCGGTGCTGGGGACGATCCACATGCTGGGGCTGGCCAAGCGGGTCAAGGCGCGCATGCTGCTGGCCTCGACCTCGGAGGTGTACGGCGATCCCGAGCAGCACCCGCAGCCCGAGTCGTACTGGGGGCGGGTCAACCCCATCGGCCCGCGCTCCTGCTACGACGAGGGCAAGCGCGTGGCCGAGTCGTTGATGGTCAACTACCACGGCCAGAACGGCGTCGACATCCGCATCGCCCGCATCTTCAACACCTACGGGCCGCGCATGGCCGCAAACGACGGGCGGGTGGTCAGCAATTTCATCGTCCAGGCGCTGCGCAACGAGCCGATCACCGTCTTCGGCAACGGCGAGCAGACGCGCTCGTTCTGCTACGTGTCCGACCTGATCGAAGGCGTCGTGCGCCTGATGGAGCAGCCCGGGCTGCACGCCCCGGTCAACCTGGGCAACCCCGAGGAGGTGTCGGTCCTGGAGCTGGCCGAGCTGATCGTGCGCCTGTCGGGCTCGCGCTCCAAGCTGGTGTTCCGCCCGCAGCCGGTCGACGACCCGCAGCGGCGCCAGCCCGACACCAGCCTGGCCCGCGAGCGGCTGGACTGGCGGGTGCGGGTGCCGCTGGCCGACGGCCTGCGCGAGACCATCGCCTATTTCAAGAAGGAGCTGAAGGCGTAGCGGCCGGGACAAACGCGCCGGCGCTTGCCGTCCCATAAAACATGGAGGTCACGATCATGAAGAAACACGTCGCCGTCGTCGCCGCGCTGCTGCTGCTGGCGTTCGCCTTCTCCCTGGGCGCCGCCGCCCAGGCCGCCCCGCCCGAAAAGAAGCTGGGCAAAAAGGCCCAGAAGCTGATGACCAAGGCCGAGGCCGCCATTCGCGACAAGCAGCCGGCCCAGGCCCTCGAGCTGCTGCAGCAGGTCGTCGCCCTGGAGCCTGGCAGCGCCAGGGTCCGCTATTACCTGGGCGTGCTGCTGCAGCAGAATGGCAGGACCGACGAGGCCATCGCCGAGGTCGAGGAGGCGCTGCGCCTGCAGGCCGAATTTCCCAATGCCCGGCCGTTCCTGCGCAAGGTGCTGCTCGAGGCGGGCCGCGAGGCCAACTCGCGGCAGGAGTTCGCCAAGTCCAACGGCTACCTGGCCAAGCTGCTGGAGCAGCCGCCGGCGCCGCCCGCCGAGGAGAACGGCCGGGCCCTGGCCCTGGCCCGCTTCCTGCTCGGCTTCAACCACTTCAACCTGAAGCAGCTTGCCGAGGCCCGCGGCCACTTCGCCGCCTGCCTGGCCGTGGACGGCCTGCGCCAGGCGAACGCCGAGCTTTTCGCCAACGCCAACTATTTCCTCGGCATGATCGACTACATGCAGGATCGCTTCGCCGAGTCGGCCCAGAGCTTCAAGACGTACCTGAGCCTCCAGGAAACGGCCGCGGCCAAGCCCCAGTTTTACGGCCACGCCAACTACTTCATCGGCGCCAACCTGTTCCGCATGCTGGAGGCGCGGGTGGCCAAGGGCGACATGAAAGACGTCCAGGCGGCGACCGACGAGATCATTCCCTACCTGGAAAAGGCCATCGCAGAAAAGATCCCCAGCGAAGACCCCCACGTCATGCTCGGCAACTGCTACGTGTACCGCAACCAGGTCGACCGGGCTGTCGAGACCTACGAGGCCCTGATCGCCGCCTTCCCGCAGTCGCCGCAGCTGGAGAACTACCGGGTGTTCCTGGCCGAGCTGCAGAAGAGCCGCCCCAAGGCGAAAAAGAAGTAGCGACCGGCCCGGCCGGCGCGGCGGTCCTGCCATGAGCTTCGCGGTCCAGGCCCGGGACGGGGATGCGCGCGCTGGCCGCGCCGTGACCGCCAACGGCGCCTTCGACACCCCGGCTTTCATGCCCGTGGGCACGGCCGGCACGGTCAAGGCGCTGACGCCTGCCCAGCTCTGCGAGGCCGGGGCGCAGGTGATCCTGGCCAACACCTACCACCTGTTCCTGCGCCCGGGGACGG
>CAYXCX010000272.1:0-2803 GCA_964463405.1 uncultured Clostridia bacterium | reverse complement strand
GTCCAAAAAGCGATTTATTTTGGACAGCAGTGGTGTTAGTGTTAGTGTTAGTGTTAGCAAGAAACTGAACGAGCCCGAACATCTGAACGAACTAAAGGGCATCTATTTTGTGGCGTCGGTGCTATCCCTGTTCTACGCCATGCGCCTTACGCCTTTACGGGGAGTGTTGCTCAGCCTCTTTCACTTTTCACTGTCTTCTCGAGCCGGGAAGACCCTGTCGATCAGGACCAGCATGACGAAAAACAGCAGCATGAAGGCGAACAGGGCCAGCAGGCCCTTGCCGGTGACGGCCAGCGCCTGCCGGAAAACGGGAAGCAGCGTCTGCGTCATGGAGTCCTCCTTCAGGGAACCAGGGACAGGATCAAGCCTCCGGCCAGCACCGAGCCGATCTGCCCGGACACGTTGGCGCTGACCGCGTACATCAGCAGGAAGTTCGAGGGGTCTTCCTTCAGCCCCAGGGTATGGATGACCCGCGCCGACATGGGAAAGGCCGAGATGCCGGCGGCGCCGATCATGGGATTGATCTTGCGGCGCAGGAACAGGTTGAGCCCCTTGGCGAACAGCACGCCGCCGGCGGTGTCAAAAATGAAGGCCACCAGGCCGAGGCCGATGATGAACAGCGTCGAGACCTGCAGAAAGCGCTCGGCGGTCATGGTCGAGGCGATGGTGATGCCCAGCAGCAGCGTGACCAGGCTGGCCAGCTCGTTCTGCGCCGCGGCCGACAGTTTCTTCAGCACCCCGCACTCGCGCACCAGGTTGCCGAACATGAGGAAGCCGATCAGGGCGACGGCCGTGGGGGCGAACAGGCCGGTGAGCACCGTCACCAGGATGGGAAAGAGGATGAGGGTGGTGCGGGAGATCTTCTTGGGCGCCTCGTCCATGCGCAGCAGCCGCTCCCGGCGCGAGGTGAGCAGCTTGATCACCGGCGGCTGGATGATCGGCACCAGGGCCATGTACGAATAGGCGGCCACCGAGATCGGCCCCAGCAGGTTGCGGGCGAAACGGCTGGCCACGTAGATGGAGGTGGGGCCGTCGGCCGAGCCGATGATGCCGATGGCGGCGGCCTCCTTCAGGTCGAAGCCGAGCAGGGTGGCGGCCAGCATGGTGAAGAAGATGCCGAACTGGGCGGCGGCGCCGAAGAAGAGCAGCAGCGGCTTGCGGAACAGGGGGCTGAAGTCGATCATGGCGCCGATGGCGATGAAGATGAGCAGCGGGAACAGCTCGGTCAGGATGCCGGCGCGGAAGAGCAGGGAGAGGGCGCCGCTGATCTGCTGCCCGCCCTCGACCTGGTCCAGGACCGACGAGAAGGGGATGTTGACCAGGATGGTGCCGAAGCCGATGGGCAGCAGCAGCGCCGGCTCGTATTCCTTGCGGATGGCCATGAAAATCAGGATGCCGCCGACGGCCATCATCAGCACCTGCTTCCAGGTGATGGCCATGAAGCCGATGAAGAGACCTTCCATGAATTGCACCTCGCGGGGAGGAGCCATCCTATCCCATCGCCCCGCCGCTGTCAACGCCCTGCGCTTCTTGCGCGCTCCGGCGCCGGGTCTTTACTTTGCCCGCGCCGGGCGGGATACTATAGGCGTCCGCCAGGGAGGGCACGTGAACGGAACCAAGGGCAAGGAAGAGGAGCCGGCGACGCTGGCCCGGCTCAAGGCAACGGCGGAGGAGGGCGACGCCGGGGCCCAGTTGCGGCTGGGCCGGATGCTGCTGGCCGGCGAGGGGATCGCCCGTGACGCGAAGCAGGCCTGCGGCTGGCTGCTGCGGGCGGCCGAAAGCGGGAACGGCGACGCCCAGGCGGAAATGGGTCTCCTTTGCGAGAAGGGGCTGGGGGTCGAGGCCGATCTCCAGCAGGCGCTGGCCTGGTACGCGCGGGCCTGCGCCCAGGAAAACCCGCTGGGCCAGGTGCGCATGGGCGACCTGTTCCTGAGCGGGCTGGGGGTCGACCAGAGCTATCGCAAGGCCTTCGCCCGCTACCTGCAGGCGGCCGAGCAGGGGCGCGACCCGCAAAGCGCCGCCCTGGCCCTGATGCGCCTGGGGGACCTCCACAGCCAGGGGCGGGGAGTGGAGAAGAACCTGCGCCAGGCGTTCGCTTTTTACCTGCAGGCGGCGCGCCGGGGAAACGCCGAGGCCCAGCGCCGCGTCGGCGCCCTGTACCGCGACGGCGTGGGCGTGGCCCGCGACGCCAAAAAGGCTCAGTTCTGGCTGCAGAAGTCGACCGGGCGCAGCGGCGTGCCGGCCGACAGCGCCCTGGGCGACCTGTACCGCGACGGCCTGGTCGTGGCCCGCGACCTGGCCGAGGCCGCGAAATTCTACGAGCGGGCGGCGGCCAAGGGCGATGCCTACGCCAAGGGCGAGCTGCTGAAGCTGAGCCAGAATAAGAACGGCGCGATGGCCAGGCCGGTCCCGGCGGCGCCTTCCCCCGGCGCGGCCCCGGCAGGGGGCCAACCCGCGGTGGCGGCCGCATCGCCTCCGGCGCAAAAAGCGGCCAAGCCGGCCCGGCCGCGGCAAGCCCGGGTCGGCGAGCGTCCGCCGGTTCGCAGGCAAGCCGGGCGCCGCCGCCATTTTCCGTCCTGGCCCGCCGCCGGCGCGATCCTGGTCGTGGCCGCGGCGGCCGCGGCCTGGCAGCTGCGCGGGCCGGCCGGCCCGCCGGCAGCCGTTCCCGCCGTAGTGCTGCCCCCGGCCTTGAACCATGCGCCGCCGCCGCCGGCCCTGCCCGGGGCTCCCGACGGCGCGCTGCTGCCTCCGCCCGCGGACACGACGGCGCGGCCGGCTGCGAAAAAGACCCCGCCCCGCGAGG
>CAYXCX010000271.1:0-2821 GCA_964463405.1 uncultured Clostridia bacterium | reverse complement strand
CGGTCAAGGAGATCGCCGAGCTGTCGCTGCTGCTGGGCATGGTGACGCCGCTGGGCTGGCTGGAGCGGGTCCCCACCTTCAAGGAGCAGCAGGCGCAACTGGCCGACCGCGACATCCACACCTTCGGCTTTCTCGGCTACCCGCTGCTGCAGACCGTGGACATCGTGGTCATGAAGGCCGACACCGTGCCGGTGGGCGAAGACCAGGTTTTCCACCTGGAGCTGGCGCGCGAGATCGTTCGCCGCTTCAACGGCCTCTACGGCGAGTGCTTTCCCGAGCCGCAGCCTTTCCTGACGCCCATTCCCAAGCTGCCCGGCGTCGACGGCCGCAAGATGAGCAAGAGCTACGGCAACGCCATATACCTGAGGGACGCGCCGGAAGTGGTGGACGGCAAGATCCGGCCCATGGTCACCGACGTGCGCCGCAAGCGCCGCTCCGATCCCGGCGTCCCCGAGGACTGCCCGGTGTTCGCGCTGCAGCGGGCCTATTCCAGCCCCGAGCAGGTCGCCACGGTGGCCGGCGAATGCCGCCGAGCCGGCATCGGCTGCCTCGACTGCAAGAAAATCCTCATCGCCAACGTCAACGCCTTCCTGGAGCCCTTCCACCAGCGCCGCCGCCGCTGGGAAAAGACGGCTGTCGCCGACATCCTGGAGCCGGGAAACCGCCGCGCCGCCGCGCGCGCCGCCGCCACCCTGGCCCAGGCGCGCTCGCGGATGAACCTGTGATGGAAACCCAGTTCGCCGGCTACCAGGTGCAGACCGAGTTCTTCGAGGGCCCGCTCGACCTGCTGCTGCACCTGATCCGCAAGAACAAGATGAACATCGCCGACGTGCGCCTGTCGCGCATCACCGGCGAGTACCTCTCCTACCTGGAGAGCAAGCGCGGCATCAATCCCTCGCGCGAGAGCGAGTTCCTCATGACCGCCGCCACGCTGATCTACATCAAGTCGCGCACGCTGCTGCCCAAGCCCGAGAGCCCCGACGCCGACTCGCCGGAAAAGCAGCTGCTCCACACCCTGATCGAGTACGAGAAGATCCAGAAGATCTCGCGCATGCTCCAGGAGATGGAGGGCACCGAGCTGCTGCTGTGGCGGCGCCTGGAGATGAACGAGAGCTTCGCCAACCGCGAGTACGAGCTGAAGGAGGTGTCGGCCTTCCAGCTGGCCGAGATCTTCTTCGACATCGTGCGCAAAAAGGAGAACGAGCAGTTCCTGTACATCGCCTCCAAGAACTACTCCATCGCCGAGAAGCAGGCGGAGATCCTGTCGCTCCTCGAGTCCGGCGGCTTCCTCGACTTCACCGTCTACGTGGCCAAGCTGGACTCGGTCGAGGAGGTGGTGGTCAGCTTCTTCACCCTGCTGGAGATGGTCAAGCGCCACCTGCTGGTCGCCGTGCAGGAGCAGCTGTTCGGCACGATCTCCCTCTACCGCAACGAGGCCGGCCGGCTGGAAAACTGAGCCCATGAGCAACGATACCCTCATCCGGCGCATCGCCCTGATCGAGGCCATCCTTTTCGTCTCCAAGGACCCGGTGGAGCCGGCCCGCGTCATGGAGTTCCTGGGCATCGCCGACATCGGCGAGTTCGAGGCGCTCCTGGCCGCCTGGGAGAAAGAATACCTCCAGGAGCGCCCAGAGCGCGGCCTGCTGCTCAAGCGCAGCGGCGGCGGCCTGCAGCTGGTGACCAAGCCCGAGCTTCACGACGAGCTGAAGCGCTTCTTCACCATCCGCCAGGCGGCCAAGCTGAGCCTGGCCTCGCTGGAGACGCTGTCGATCATCTCCTACCGCCAGCCGGCCACCCTGGCCGAGATCTCGGACATGCGCGGCGTCAACTCCACCGGGCCGATCAAGAGCCTGCTGCAGAAAAAGCTGATCAAGATCACCGGCCGCAAGAAGGTGCCCGGCCTGCCCGCCCTCTACGCCACCACCCAGGAGTTCCTGGTCTATTTCGGCCTCAACGACCTGTCCGAGCTCCCCCCCCTGGAGGAGCTGACCGAACTGTTCGAGGAAAAGGAACAGCCGTCGCTATTCAAGAACGAAAGCTAGGAGGAGCCATGGAGCAACTGGTCAACCCCCACGTGCTAGACGTCTCTCCCTACCGCCCGGGCCGGCCAGTGGAGGAGATCCAGCGCCAATACGGCCTGGCGCGCATCGTCAAGCTGGCCTCCAACGAGAACATGCTGCCCGTGCCGGCCCACGTGCGCCGGGCGATCCGCGCCGAGTTCTCCCAGCTCCACTGCTATCCCGACTCGGACAACTATGCCCTGCGCCGGCGCATCGCCGAGTACAACGGCGTCGCCATGGAGAGCGTCCTCGTGGGCGCCGGCTCGGTGGAACTGATCCAGATGCTCATCCGCGCCTTCCTCAAGCCGGGCGAGAGGGTGGTGACATCGGAGAAGACCTTCTCGCTCTACAAGAGCGCCACCGTCGAGTTCGCCGGCAAGGCGGCCTTCGTCGAGGCGCCGATGGACGGCGAGCTGCGCTTCGACCTGGAGGCCATCGCCGCCCGCATCGACGCCGCGGCCAAGATCGTCTTCCTGACCAACCCCAACAACCCCACCGGCACCCTGCTGCCCGGCGCCGCCGTCCGCGCCTTCCTGGCGCGCGTGCCGGCCGACCGCATCGTCGTGCTGGACAACGCCTACCAGGAATACGTCGACGACCCGGCCGACTACGTCACCGGGCTGGACGAGATCCGCGCCCGGCGCAACGTCGTCGTCCTGCGCACCTTCTCCAAGGTCTACGGCCTGGCCGGCCTGCGCGTCGGCTACGCCCTGGCCCACCCCGACACCATCGCCATCCTGGGCCGCGTCAAGCCGCCGTTC
>CAYXCX010000270.1:0-2842 GCA_964463405.1 uncultured Clostridia bacterium | reverse complement strand
TTGCCCGATCAAGCCAAGGCTTTTTAAAAGTTATTTTGGACAGATCTGGTGTTAGCAATAAACTCAACGAAGTAACAATCCGAACGATCTAAAAGTGATAGTGGTAGTGACAGTGATAGTAACAGCATGGAACGATCTGAAGAACCAGCCTGCCAGTGGCGTTGTGCAGTTAGAGGCGGGAAAAATCAAGCGCAGTACTTTTTTGTTCCGCCTTATGATTGATCGTTGAGTTCGTTCTTCATTGCGGCTACTATCACTACCACTATCACTGCCACTTAATGCTCGTTATGGATTCGCTTCGCGCCACAGGGCCTCGTATTGCCGGCGCTCGTCGGCGCCGAGGCGCCCGCCGTGGCGCTGGCGCAGCATGGCCAGCGTGTTCTTCGCCGCCCCCTTGCGGCCAAGGCGCAACTGGGCGATGGCCAGGTTGAAGTAGGCGTTGGCAAATTGCGGATCGGCGGCCACGGCCGCGCGCAGCGCTTCCAAGGCCGCCGGCGCGTCGCCCTGGTACAGGCGGACAACGCCCAGGCCGTTCAGCGCCGTGACCAGCTTGTTGTCGACGGCCAGGGCCCTGGCGAAATGATCCCCGGCCTGCCGCAGGCTGCGCGCGTCACGGTCGCGGCGGAACAACGTGAGATGCAGCGTCCCCAGGCCGCTCAGGGCCAGGGCTTGGCCGGGATCGAGGCGCAGCGCCTCTGCGAACGAGCGCCGCGCCTCCTCTTCCTGCCCGCGTTCGAGCTGCGCCAGCCCGAGCTGGGTCCAATGGCCTGGGTTGTCGGCCTGCTCGCCGACCAGGCCGCGCAGCAGGCTCTCGGCCAGGCCCGGCTCCCCCAGCTTGACCAGCAGCCGGGCCGCCTGGCCGCGGACCTCGCTGGCCAGTTCCTTTTCCTGCCCGTTCCCGAGCAGGCGGCGCAGCGCCGCCCGCGCCTGGTCGGGGCGGTTGGCCTCCAGCTGCAGGTCGGCCAGGGCCAGGGCCAGCTTGCCGTCCTCGGGCCGCAGGTCCCAGGCTTTCTGGAAGTGCTCGACGGCCTTTTCGCCTTGTTTGCGGCCGCGGTAGATCTCGCCCAGGATCAGGTGGGCCTCGAAGATGCCGTCTTCCCTGGCCAGGGCCTGCAGCGCCACCTGCTCGGCCTGCTTTTCCTGGCCGCGGTCGCGGTAGAACGTCGCCAGCAGGATGTCGAAGCGTGTCTGCTCGGGGAAGCGCGAGATGGCCTCGCGGAGGGCCGCCTGGATGGCCGCCGGGTCCTTGCGCGTTAGCGCCAGTTCGTAGCTCGTGTCAAAGAACTGGGGCAGGCGGCGGTCCAGGCCGGTGGCGCGCAGCGAAGCCAGATCATCTTCCGCCCCTTGTAGGTTGCCGGCATGGATCGCCTCGCGCACCTTGAGCAGGCGGTTCATGGGCACGATCCCGTCCTTGGGGTCCTCGCCGCCGCCGGAGCGTGCGGCTCCGCCGGAGGCCAGGTAGCCGAGGGCGCGCAGGCGCTCCTGGTCGGAGCGGCTCTGCCGCGGCCGCAGGGCCGCCGCGTCCCGGGCCACGGTCCCCTCGAGGTAGGCGTCGAGCTCGCGGGCCAGCGCCTTGGCCTGGGCGTTGCGCTTCAGGAACAGGTTTTCCCTTTCCGCTGGGTCGGCCTGCAGGTCGTACAGCTCGGGGCGGGGGAGGGCGATGTACTTGAGGCGGCCGCTCAGGATGCCCGACAGCGGGGCCCAGCCCATCTCCTCCAGGCCGTACAGGCTTTCGAAATAGAGCGCGCGGCTTTCGGGATCCTTGCCGCCGCGCAGGCTGGCGGCGAAGCTGCGCCCCTGCATTCCCGCGGGCGCGGGCAGGCGCAGCAGCTCCAGCAGCGTGGGCATGACGTCGACCAGGCCCAGCGGGCCCCGGATGACGCGGCCTGCGGCCAGCAGGCGCGGCTGGTGCAGGATGAGCGGCACGCGCAGCGATTCCTCGTAGCAGAAGATGCCGTGGCCGCTCTCGCCGTGCTCGCCGAACCCTTCGCCGTGGTCGCCGGCGGCCACCACCAGCGTGTCTTGCGCCAGGCCGCGGCGCTCCAGCTCGGCGAGCAGCCGGCCGACGATCTCGTCGCTGTAGGCGATCTCGCCGCGGTAGGGATCGCCGGCGAAGCGCTCGGAAAACGGGGCGGGGGGCTCGTAGGGGGCGTGGGGGTCGTAGAGGTGGACCCAGCAGAAAAAGGGCGGCGGCGGCGACCCGTCGAGCCAGCGCCTGAACTTCTCCAGCACGCGGTCGCCGCGGATCTCCGAGCGGAAGGTGGTCTCGCCCGGCGGCTTGTCCAGCCCGTCGTCGTAGAGGTCGAAGCCCTGGGCCAGGCCGAATTTTTTTTCCAGCACGAAGGCGGCGATCATGGCCGCGGTCGAGTAGCCGGCGCGGCGGCACACCTCGGCCAGGGTGGTCTCCTCCGGGCGCAGGGCGTAGGTGCCGTTGTTGCGCACCTGGTGGGCCTGAGGCTCGCGCCCGGTCAGCAGCGTCACGTGGGCCGGCAGGGTGAGCGGGGCCGAGGTGTAGGCCCGCTCGCAGCGTACCCCCGCGCCGGCCAGGCGGTCCAGGTTGGGGGTGGCGGCGCGAATGTCGCCGTAGGCGCCGATGCGGTCGGCGCGGGCGGTGTCGAGGGTGACCAGCAGCAGGTTCAACCGGACGGCGGGGCCTGGCCCCTGCCTTTTGCAGGCGCTGGCCAGAGCCAGCAGAACGAGCAGGCAGGCTGCGGCTGCCTGCCGCCGCGCCAGGCCGCCCTGGCCCCGTTTGCCTGCCATGGCCGCGCGGGCTATTTCTTCTGCAGCAGGTCGAGCAGCGCGTGCGGGTGGTGGAAGATGTCCGGGGTGTCCCGAAGGACGC
>CAYXCX010000269.1:0-2865 GCA_964463405.1 uncultured Clostridia bacterium | reverse complement strand
GGGATAGAGGACCAGGGAGCCCGGCATGTCGAGGAACAGCGAGAGGTCCTCCAGCCCCATCTGCGACGGGCCGTCGGGGCCGATGCTGACGCCGGCGTGCGAGCCGATGAACTTGATGTTCGCCCGCGAGTACTGGGCCATGCGCATGAAGTCGTGGGCGCGGGTCAGGAAGGCGGCGAAGGTGGCCAGCCAGGGGACCCAGCCCTGGGCCGAGAGGCCCAGGGCCAGGCCGGCCATGTTCTGCTCGGCGATGTGGGCGTCGACGGCCCGCTCGGGGAAGGCGCGGAAGAATTCCTCGGTCATGGTCGAGTTCTTCACGTCGCCGTCGAGGGCCAGCGCCCGATCGTCGGCCCGGCCCAGCGCCAGCAGCGCCTTGCCGAAGGCGGCGCGGGTGGCGACCGCTTCATCCAGGGCGAACTCGGGGGGCTTGAAGTCGCGGAATGAAAACTGGGGGCGCGAAGGGGAGTAGGCCGAGGGCAACTCGATATCGGCCGGGCCGATCTCGGCCAGCGCCCGCTCGAGCTCGGCCGGGTTCAGCGGCTTGCCGTGCCAGCCTTCCCTGTCCTCCAGGAAGGAGACGCCGCGTCCCTTGAAGGTCCTGGCGATGACCGCCAGCGGCCCCTCGCGTGCGGGATCCGCGGCGAGAACACCGGCCAGCGCCGCGACGTCGTGGCCGTCGACGGCGGCGGTGCGCCAGCCGAAGGCGGCGAACTTGCGCTCGTAGGCCGCCAGGTCGTGCCCGTGGCGGGTCGGCCCCGACTGGCCCAGGCGGTTGGCGTCGACGACCAGCACCAGGTTGCCGAGGCGGCGCTCGGCGGCGAAGTCGGCCGCCTCCCAGACGCTGCCTTCGGCGGTCTCGCCGTCGCCCTGCAGGACGAAGACGCGGCCGCCCTCGCCGGCGATCTTCTTGGCCAGGGCTATGCCGGCCCCGGCGCTCAGGCCCTGCCCCAGGCTGCCGCTGGCGATCTTGACCAGCGGCATGCGCGCCGTCGGGTGTCCCTCCAGGGGGCTGTCTATGCGGCGCAGCGTCGCCAGTTGCTCCCGCGAGATCAGCCCGGCCTCGGCCAGGGCCGCCCAGAGAAGCGGCGCTGCGTGCCCCTTGGAGAGGACGAACTCGTCGCGCCCGTCCAGGACCGCGAAGAACAGCACGCTTACGATCTCGGCGGCCGACAGGCAGGTCGTGGGATGCCCCGAGCCCGCCGCCGTGGTCATCTGCAGCGAATGGATCCTGAGCTTGTTCGCCATGGCCTGCAGCTGTTTCGTTGTGGGCATGTCTCCTCCTTCCTTCTTCATCCCGTTTGGCCTATTGCCTGCGATCCGCTGAACCGGCTCCACGCCCGCACAGCCCCAGTATGGCTGGCGCCACGTCGCTGATGCTCGCGATCCGGCGGCGCAGGCGGGCGCCGTGCCGGCCCCAGGCGATGAGCGGCACCGGGTTGCGCGTGTGGCCGCGCCGGGAGTGCTCCTCCAGGTTGCCGTGGTCGCTGGTCAGCACGAGCGTGTCCACGGCGGGGTCCAGTAGTCCGAGCAGCGCTCCGACCAGCGCGTCGAGGTCGCGCACCAGGCCGACGCATTCCTCGAGGGAGCGGCGGTGGGCGCAGAAGTCGGTCTGGAAATATTCGTAGAGGACAAAATCGTGGCGCCGCGCGGCGCCATGCAAAACGCGCGCCGCCTTGGCCGGAGCGATGCGGGGCAGGTCCAGGCCGGCCTCGATCAGGGAGCGGTTGGAGTAATCCTGGTACAGCGCCCGGCCCTGGCGGATGTCCTCGGCGGCGAACGGCCGCTGGCCGCTGGCCAGCAGCATGCAGGAGGTCACGGAGATCCGGCGCCGGAACGGCTCGGGAAATTCGCTGGAGAACCAGAGGCGGCCGTCGTCCTCGATGCGCACGTGGCGGGCGGTGAACAGCTCCTCATGGCCAGGATAGGCATTGAGATAGCGCGCGTCGGCCCCCTGCTCCAGCAGCCGGGAAAGCAGGTTGCCCGCCGCAATGACCTGGCGCAGTTGGCGGTCGGGATAGCCGTTGACGTGGCGGTTGCCGATGGCCGCGGCCCTGGCGCCGCAGAACAGGGCGGTCTGGCCGCTGGCGCTCTGGGGGGCGCCGGAAAGCCCCAGCGTGGCGTCGATGGCGGCCAGCGGGGTGCCGTCGGGCAGGCGCATGCCCCCCTGCCAGAAGGGGAGGAAGCGGCAACCCGCCCGCAGGAACGGGTTGTCCGCGCCGGCCGGGCCCACGCCGCAGCCGTCCAGGAAAATGAAGAGCAGGCGCTCCATGCGCCGGCCATTATACCCGCCAGGGAAAAAAAATAAAAAGCGCCCCGGCGTCTTGTTTTTTTTTCGGGATGGAGGTATAATCCGGGTCCCTGCGTAGTCCGGTAGGTCAAACATGATTGACAAAACAGGTATAGTCGTGGTATGCTCTTTTTTTTCCAGCGCTGGCGTAGCTCAGGTGGTAGAGCAGCTGATTTGTAATCAGCCGGTCGGGGGTTCAAATCCCTTCGCCAGCTTGCAGTGAGCGGATGATGAGACGAGAGGGCAGGTTCCAGAGCGGTCAAATGGGACGGGCTGTAAACCCGTTGGCGCAAGTCTTCGGAGGTTCGAATCCTTCCCTGCCCACTGGGAACGCGGGAGTAGCTCAGCTGGCTAGAGCTATAGCCTTCCAAGCTATAGGCCGCGGGTTCGAATCCCGTCTCCCGCTATTGGGCGCCCTCGTAGCTCAGCTGGCAGAGCGCATCCTTGGTAAGGATGAGGTCATCAGTTCGATTCTGATCGAGGGCTTTGGTTTGGTTCCGAGCTGACAGGAAATATTAATTTTTAGGAGGACGACGATGGCAAAGGAGAAATTCGATCGCACGAAGGCGCATTTGAAT
>CAYXCX010000268.1:0-2890 GCA_964463405.1 uncultured Clostridia bacterium | reverse complement strand
CCATGAGCTTTCAGTGATGGTGTTAGTGTTAGTGTTAGTGTTAGTGTTAGGAAAGCCAAGAACCTGAACGTCGTCAAGCTATTTAGTGATAGTGATAGTGATAGTGGTAGTAGCGGCACAGGATGAAGTTCCATGTGCCATGTACCACGTGCCAAGTTGAAAACGAACGTCATCCGGGGGAGTGCCTTTTAACTTGGAACGTGGAACATGGAACCTCTGGCTTCGTAGTCCCTTGCCGTTTGCCAATCCGGCCCAAGTGCCGTATAATGACTTCACGGTGATCTGGAATCGAAATCAGGGCACGATTTCGCCATGGAAAGCCGCGAGCATGCGGCGGTTCTTTCCCCTCGAGAGGATCGGCGTCGAGGAGGTCCCATGACGTTGTTTAGGATGCCTAAATTGACCATCGGCCGGCGCACGGTGCCGCTGCCCATCGTCCAGGGGGGAATGGGCGTCGGCATATCCCTGTCGGGACTGGCCTCGGCCGTCGCCCTGCGCGGCGGCGTCGGCGTCATCGCCGCCAACGGCATCGGCATGATCGAGCCCGATTATTTCAGCGACGGCCGCGCCGCCAATGTCCGCGCCATGCGCTCCGAGCTGCGCAAGGCCAGGGCCAGCACCGGCGGCCTGATCGGCGTCAACATCATGGTGGCGGCCAACGACTTCCAGCAGCTGCTCGATGTCTGCGTCGAAGAGCGGGCCGACGCCCTGTTCCTGGGCGCCGGGCTGCCGATCCGCAACATGCCGGTGGCGCGGCTCCGCGCCGCCGGCGTCGCCGTCGTGCCCATCGTCTCCTCGGCCCGCGCCGCCGAAATCATCTTCAAGTACTGGCAGAAAGCCTACGGGGACGTTCCCGACGCCGTGGTGGTGGAAGGCCCCCTGGCCGGAGGCCACCTGGGTTTCCGGGTCGAGGACCTGGAGACTCCGGAGCACAGGCTGGAGGCCCTGGTGCCGCAGGTCGTGGCCGCCCTGGCGCCGTTCGCCGCCGCGTTCGCCAGGAAGATCCCGGTCATTGCCGCCGGCGGCATTTACACCGGCGAGGACATCCTGCGCTTCCTGCGCCTGGGCGCCCAGGGGGTGCAGATGGCCACCCGCTTCGTGGCCACCGACGAATGCGACGCCGACCGCCGCTTCAAGGAGGCCTACGTCGCCTGCCGCCCGCAAGACATCGCCATCATCAAGAGCCCGGTGGGGATGCCTGGCCGCGCCATCCGCAACCGCTTCCTGGAGAACGCCGCCGCCGGAGTGCGCAACGTCAAGCGCTGCGCCTGGCGCTGCCTGGAGCACTGCGACATCGGCCGCGCCGACTACTGCATTTCCGTGGCCCTGGACAATGCCCGCCGGGGCCTCCTGGACCAGGGCTTCGCCTTCTGCGGCGCCAACGCCCACCGCGTCCGCAGCATCGTCCCGGTGGCAGACCTTCTCGACGAGTTGAAGCAGGAGTACGAAGCGGCCTTCATTCAGGAACTGGCCACACTGGGGGAGGAGACCCTGAGGGCGATCGAAGGCCGGTTCGCCGCCCTGCGCCGCGAGTACCAGCAGGCGCGGAAGCGCTTCGCCTGCCTGCGCTCCCGAGCGGGCCAGGCCGTGACCCTGCGCCGCGAGTCGCTGGGCGAGGACCTGGAGCGGGCCCGGCTGCTGGTTAAAACCCTGAAGCAGGAGCACGAGGCGGCGTTGAAAAAGCTGCACCTTCTCAAAAGCCGCTTCCCCGAGCGGCTGGCCGAGCTGCAGGCGATCGCCTGCGGCGCCCGGATTCCCGCCGGCGGCTAAGGGCTGCCCCGAAATGCCGATCTAGGAGGCGCTGGCCTGCCAGCAGCGGCCGCGCACCAACTGCGCCAGCAGGAAGGTGAAGATGTCGCTGCGCCGGGTGCGGCGCAGGTCCTGGCGGCGGACTTCGAACCAGAACAGGGAGAGCCTCTCCAGGACGCGGCACTGGTTGGAGATGGCCAGAGAGACGTTCCCCTCGCTCTTGGCCAGCATGTTCTTCAGCGCGCGGTTGGTGGCCAGGAGCCGTTCCTGGAAATCCCAGACGCTGCCGGCCCGGGGCAGGTCGCGGTGGTTGGCCTCGGAAAACACGGCATTCTGCACGTCCTCTTCCAGCAGCAGGTCGGCCTGGTAGGCGATGAAGTCGCGGAACTGGTCGGCGGGGTTGACCGGCTCGCGCGCCAGGTCGTCGGCCGTCGGCACCCGTGACAGGAAGGCGAGCAGATAGTTCAGGATGCGGCAGGCGTTTTCGTTGCGCTCGTGGCGGCGGAAGAAGCGCAGCAGGGAATCGGGCGTCACCTGCTCGCCCAGGCGTTCGGCCAGGGTGACGTTCGGGTCGGCCTCCATCACCTTCAGGATGTATTCCGCCTCCTGGCGCGCCCAGTCGACCTTGTTCGGGTCGTGGAAGTTTTCGGCGGAGAAGATCTGCTCAATCTTCATGGGACCTCGGGCCGGCGGGCGGCGCCGCCGTCCCTGTTCTGAGGCAGGCTCGGGTACAGTTCCTCGACGGCGATGCAATCCTGCTTGTAGAGAATGTTGCCGCACTTGGGGCAGACGCGGGGCATCTCGCGCGGCGGCTGGTAGGCGAAGTCGAGCCGCTCGTCGTAGACTTCCTCAAAAATCAGCACGTCCTCGTCCCTGGGGCAAAAAAACAGGGTTTTGCCTTTCATGCCCTTGGCAATGCAAGGGACATGCCAACCGCTGGCAAGGCAATACCCCTTTATTTAAAGGGAATTTTGCCTGCGGCCGAGAAAGGGGACGGCTTGTTGTTTCAAATTGGTACAATCGCGGACAGGCGTAGCCTGCAAAGCCTTGCGGAGACGGGGTTTCCCGCTGAATGCGGCTGTTGCATTATTGGACAAGAAGCATGAACAGCTTAAGAGTGACAAAGTGATAGAGTGATAAA
>CAYXCX010000267.1:425-2908 GCA_964463405.1 uncultured Clostridia bacterium | reverse complement strand
GTACATGCGTCCGGCGTTGAGCAGGGTGAGGTAGGTGCCGTGGACGATCCCCTGCGGCCCGATGTACATCCAGCCGCCGGCGGTCATCTGCCCGTAATTGGACACTCCCAGCGCCGCGGCCTGGGCGAAGCCGGCCGGGTTGTCGTACATGCCGACCAGCATGCCGTTGGTGGCGATGACGCGCGGCGCCTCGGAGTGCGACTCGAAGAGGCCCAGCGGGTGGCCCGAATAGACCACCAGCGTCTGGCGGTCGGTCATCTCGCGCAAATACAGCTTGACCAGGGCGTATTGCATCCAGTTCTGGAAGACCTGGCCGCTTTCGCCGTAGGTGACCAGCTCGTAGGGATAGAGGGCGACGTCGAAGTCGAGATTGTTGTCGATCATCACCTGGAAAGCCCTGGCCTCGAGGATCTTTCCCGGGTACTCCTCCACCGCCTTGGCCTTGAGGCTCCCCTGGGGACGGTAGCGGTAGCCGTAGATGCGCCCGCGGGCGTACAACTCCTCGAGAAACTCGGGGGCCAGCCGCTCGTGCAGCCGGGCCGGGACGTAGCGCAAGGCGTTTTTCAGCGCCGTCTTGGCCTGGGCCGGATTCAGGCGGAAGCCGCGGTCCGGAGCGCGGCGGATGCCGGGGACGAACTCCTGGCGCGGGGGCAGGTCGCCGGGAAGGGAGAGGCGCCTGGCCTGGTCAAGATTCAGCGTCATGGGGGGATACCTCCTGGGTTTTATAAGCCAACGCCGCCTGGAAGTCAATACGACTGCGGCGCCGAGGGAAACGGCAGGCGGGGCGGCGGATTCCTGCGCGGCCGGCCGCGCCTGCGGTTGACAAAAAGGCCGTCCTAATGTATAGTTTCACTTTATTTGCATGAAAATATCAGTCGCTGAGCAGGCGGGATTCTGCTTTGGAGTCAAAAGGGCCTTGAAACTGATCGACGAATACCATCGCCGCGGCAAACAGATCCAGACCTACGGCCCCCTCATCCACAACCTGCCGGTGCTCCGCGACCTGGCGGCAAGGGGGATCACCCAGGCCCATTCGCTGCAAGACATCGACAAGAGCCGCATCCTGTGCATCCGCACCCACGGCGTGCCGCGCGACGTCGAGCGCCGCCTCAAACGCCGGGGCCTGACCACCCTTGACGCCACCTGCCCGCTGGTCAAGAAGGGGCAGAAGATCATCGCAAGGCTGGGCCGCGGCGGCGCTCCGGTGCTGATCGTGGGCGACAAGGACCATCCCGAGATCGTCGCCGCCCGCAGCTACGCCCGCCGCGTGACGATCATCAACTCGCTGGCCGAGGCCCGGGCCCTGGCGCGGAGCCGCGAGATGCACGTCGTCGCCCAGACCACCCTGGACACCGCGTTTTTCAAGCAGGTCGTCGCCGTGCTGCTGGACAAGGCGGAGCAGCTCCACGTCTACAACACCGTCTGCCTGGCCACCCTGGAACGCCAGGAAGCGGTGCGGCGCCTGGCCGCCGAAGTGGACGCCGTCGTCGTCGTGGGCAGCCGCATTTCGTCCAACACCAAGAAACTCTACCAGATCGCCCGGGCCAGCAACCGCAACGCCCTGCGCATCGAGACCTGCGACGACCTGCGCCGCCCGCGGATCGCGGCCAGGCTGAGGGCCTATCGCTCCATCGGCCTCGCCGCCGGCGCCTCGACCTCGCCGCAGGAGCTGGCCAACGTAAAAAAATTCTTGCAGAAGCTATAAACGCTAAGGAGACGCAACATGTCAGACAGCCACGACACCAACGAGAAGAACACGGAGGACTTCTCCGAGCTGGTGAAAGAGTACGACCTCAAGGCGGTCGGTTCCAACGCCCCGCTGGAGGGGCGCATCGTCGATATCGTCGAGAACCGGGTGATCATCGACATCGGCCAGAAGACCGAGGGCATCCTGGACCGCGAGGAACTGCTCGACTTCGAAGGCAACATGGCCTACAAGGTGGGCGACATCATCCAGGTGCTGTCCAAGAACGTGAACTTCAAGGAAGGCTACATCATCGTTTCCAAGAAGCAGCTGGACGCCCAGCAGGGCTGGGAGAACGTCTTCCAGGCCTACAAGAAGAACGCGCCGCTCAGCGGGCGCATCGTGCGCCTGACCCCGGACGAGAAGGGGTACGTCGTCGACATGGGCGTCGAGATGTTCCTGCCCATGAGCCAGGTCGACATCCAGGAGGTCAAGGCGCCCAAGAAGATGCTGGGCAAGGAGTTGCAGTTCAAGGTCGTCAAGCTGAGCAAGAAGGAAAAGAGCGGCACCGTCTCGCGCCGCGTCCTGCTCGAGGACGAGAAGCAGGAAAAGCAGAAGACGCTGCTGGAATCGCTCCAGGCCGGGCAGACGGCCAAGGGCGTGGTCACCTCGATCGTCGACTACGGCGCCTTCGTCGACCTGGGGGGCATGGAGGGGCTGGTGCACAAGGACAACATCTCCTACGGCCGCATCAACCATCCCCGCGAGAAGCTGCGCAAGGGCGACGAGATCCGCATCT
>CAYXCX010000267.1:0-415 GCA_964463405.1 uncultured Clostridia bacterium | reverse complement strand
GTTTGTCGAAATCCTGCCCGGCACCGAGGGCATGTGCCACATCTCCGAATTTTCGGATGAATATGTGAAGACCCTCGACGGCATCGCTAATGTCGGCGATTCGGTGAAAGTCAAGGTGCTGGAGATCGACCGCGAGCGCGGCAAGATCTCGCTGGGCATCAAGCAGCGCTTCAGCGACCCCTGGCTGGACATCCAGAACAAGTACCCGCTGGGCAAGCGCCTGGTGGCCAAGGTCGTCAAGATCGTCAGCTTCGGCGCCTTCATCGAGCTGGAGGAGGGGGTCGAGGGGCTGCTGCACATCTCCGACCTGACCTGGGAGGGCCGCCCCACCTCGGTGGAGGGCTACGTGGCCGTGGGCGACAAGCTGTGGGTGCAGGTGATCGAGATCAACCGCGAAGAGCGCAAGATCAAGCTG
>CAYXCX010000266.1:0-2930 GCA_964463405.1 uncultured Clostridia bacterium | reverse complement strand
GAAAATGGGACAAAATGGGATGAATGAGCGTTTCCGGGGCAGCTATATCGCCACGATCGACGATCGCGGCCGGGTGAAAATCCCCGCCAAATACCTGTCCGCGCTAGAACAGGGCTTCGGCCGGGAGGTGTACCTGACCTCGCTCAACGGCGACCATGTCCTATTCTATCCCATGGCGGTCTGGCAGGAGATCGAGAGGAAGATCGCAGCCATTCCCATGCGCGATCCTGAGATGGAGGAGTTCGTCAGCCGCAGCAGCTACTGGGGGACCGAGAGCGAGATCGATTCCAAGGGGCGCATCCTGATCCCCGCCGACCTGCGCGCAGCCAGCAGGCTGCAGGGAGAGCTGCTGCTGCTGGGCAAAATCGACTACCTGGTGATTTGGAACAAGGAAATCTTCGAGACGCGCTACATGGGCGGCCAGTTCGGCGAGGACAAGCTGCACCGGGTCTCGAGGTTGCTCAATGAATCCGCGGCACTACCCCGTCATGAGTAGGGAGGTCGTGGAGATCTTCGCGGAAACGCCGCGGCAGGTCTTCGTCGACGGCACGGTGGGCGGCGGCGGCCACAGCCGGAAAATCCTCGAGGCCTTTCCCGGCGCCCGCCTGATCGCCTTGGACCTGGACGCGACCAGCCTGGAGGAGGCCCGGCAAACGCTGCGCGAATTCGGCGACCGCGTCCGCTTCCAGCGCGGCTCCTACCTGGACCTGTTCGCGGAGCTCGATTGCCGCCGCCTGGCCGTGTCGGGGGTCCTGGTCGACCCGGGGATCTCCACCCTGCAGCTGAAGGACGGCGGCCGCGGCTTCGCCCACTCCCTGGACGGCCCGCTGGACATGCGCAAGGACCCCGGCGCCGGCGGACCGAGCGCGGCCGACGTGCTGAACTCGGCGGGCGAGGAAAAGCTGGCCGACCTCTTCGCCCGCTTCGGCGAGGTGGCCTATGCGCGTCGCCTGGCCAAGGCGGTGATCGAAAAGCGCCTGTTCACTCCCTGGAGCACGACCCGCCAGCTGCGGCTGTTGGTGGAGGGCCTGACCCACTGGCACCCGCGCCCCGGCCGGGTCCATCCGGCCGCGCAGGTCTTCCAGGCGCTGCGCATCCATGTCAACCGCGAGCTGGAGGGGCTGGAATCCTGGCTGGAAAAGATTCCCGAGCACCTGCCCGGCGGCAGCCGCGTGGCCTTTCTCACCTACCACTCGCTGGAGGACCGGCTGGTCAAGCGCGGCTTCCGGGAGTTGCAGCGCCGGCGGCGGGCCGTGCTGCTGCGCCCCTTTCCCGCCCGGCCGCGGGCCGACGAGGTGGCCGAAAACCTGGCGTCGCGCTCGGCCAAGCTGCGGGCTTTGGAGGTGGCATGAGCCGCCGCCGCCCGTCCGCCTCCGCCCTGCGCCTGGCCGTGCTGGCCTTCTTCATCTTCCTCGTCCTGTTCATCTATTCCAGCCTGAACCTGACCCACGTCGACCTGGGCTACCGCCAGCACGCGCTGCTGCAGGAGGAGGCCCGCCTGCGCCGCGAGATCGACTCGCTGCGGGCGCGCCGCGCCGGGCTGCTCAGCCTGGAGCGCATCGAGCGCGTCGCCATCCGCGAGCTGGGCTACCAGTACCCCGAGGCGGGGCAGATCATCAAGGTCGTGGAGGCGCCCGATGAACGCTAGCCGCCAGGGCAAGCAGCGCTTCCTCGCCCTCGCCCTCTTCCTGTTCGCCTGGATCCTGGCCATCGCGTTTCGCCTGTTCGACCTGCAGGTGCTGAAGTACGCCACCTACGCGGCCAAGATCAAGGCCCAGACCAACCGCACCGAGGAGCTCCACTCCAAGCGCGGCACCATCAGCGACCGCAACGGCGAGATCCTGGCCATCTCGCTGCAGTCCAAGTCGGCCTTCATCAGCAACAAGGAGGAGGCCCAGGCGCTGGCGGTCTTTCGCCAGTTCTGCGCCCGGATGCCTCTGGCGGGGATCCAGAAGGCGGCCATCGCCAGGCGCATCCGCCGCGGCGAGAAGTTCGTCTGGCTCAAGCGCAAGCTGAGCGACGAGGAATTCGCCCGGGTGAAGCCGCTGGCCGACGACCCGGCCACGGCCGGGGCCATCGGCTTCCTGGACGAGTACCGCCGCGTTTACCCCCAGGGAACCCTCGCCGCCCACGTGCTCGGCGGCGTGGGCATCGACGAGCAGGCCCTGGGGGGCATCGAGACGAGCCTCGACGAGCTGATCAAGGGGCGCGGCGGCCGGCTGAAGGTCCTGATCGATGCGCGCAAGCGCATTTTCCAGTTCAAGGTCCTGGAGCAGCCGGTGCCGGGGCGCGACCTGCGCCTGAGCCTCGACGCCGCCCTGCAGTTCCTCGTCGAGCGCGAGCTGGACGCCGCGGTCCGCAGCACCCGCGCCAGCGGCGGCGCGGTCATCGTCCTCGACAGCCGCAGCGGCCAGGTCCTGGCGCTGGCCTCCAATCCCGCCTACCACCCCGAGGCCATCTGGAACACGCCGCCGTCGCGCCTGAAAAACCGGGCCCTCTCCTTCCTCTACGATCCCGGCTCCACCTTCAAGCTGGTGCTGGCGGCGTCGGCCCTGGAGCACCGCGCCTGCGGGCGCCAGGAGATCTTCGACGGCCACAACGGCGTTTTCGCCGTGCGCGACCGCCAGATCACCGACGTCCACCCCTTCGCCCGCCTGAGCTTCGACGACATCTTCGTGCAGTCGAGCAACGTCGGCGCGGCCCAGGTCGGCCTGCGCCTGGGCAGCGAGCGCTATTTTTCCACGATCCGCCGCTTCGGCTTCGGGCGGCGCACCGGCATCGGACTGCCGGCCGAGGAGAACGGGATTCTGCATCCCCCCGACCGCTGGAGCGGCGTTTCCCTGGCCTACCTTTCCTTCGGCTACGAGATCGCGGTGACGCCGCGGCGGATGGCCGTCGCCTTCAACGTGCCGGCCGCGGGCGGCCTGCGG
>CAYXCX010000265.1:0-2958 GCA_964463405.1 uncultured Clostridia bacterium | reverse complement strand
TTACTACAACCACGTCGTGCCCGTGGCCCAGAACGCGGCCGCCAAGGGGGCCCAATGAACAAGTACGAGATCCGCTATGGCGCCGTGGGCGGCCAGGGCATCATCACCGCCGGCGCCCTGCTGGTGGACATCGCCGTGGAGCTGGAGAACAAGTTCGCCATCGAAAGCCCCACCTACACCGCCGCCGTGCGCGGCGGCCCGACCAAGGTGGACGTGCTCATCGCCGACGAAAAGATCGACTTCCCGCACGCCACGGCCATCGACTTCTTCCTCTGCACCGACCAGCGCCCCTACGACATCTACAAGGAGCGCCTCAAGGACAACGCCATCGTGGTGGTCGACTCGCACCTGGTGCGCGAGCTGGGCGACACGCGCCACTGGCGCGTCTACCAGGTGCCGATCATCAACGAGACCAAGGTCGGCGCCGGCAACGTGGTGCTGACCTCGGTGGTCAGCCTGGCCGTCACCCAGAAGCTCACGAACATCATCGCCTACGACCACATGGTGGAGCATGTCAAGCACTGGGCCCCCAAGGGCGCGGTGGAGATGAACATGAAAGCCATCGAGGTCGGGATGAGCCTGATCCGGTAGATGGCCTTCGCCGCCGTCGCCGAGCAGCTCGACCTGCTGCGCAAGGGGGCGCTGGAGATCATCAGCGCCGAGGACCTGGAGCGCAAGCTCGAGCGCTCGCGCAAGACGGGCAAGCCGCTCGTGGTCAAGGCCGGCTTCGACCCCACCGCCCCGGACCTGCACCTGGGCCACACGGTGCTGCTGCGCAAAACGAGGCACTTCCAGGAGCTGGGGCACACGGTGGTCTTTCTCATCGGCGACTTCACCGGCCTGATCGGCGACCCCAGCGGCCGCAACAAGACGCGCCCCGCCCTGTCGGCGCAGGAGATCGCCGCCAACGCCGAGACCTACAAGGCGCAGGTCTTCAAGCTGCTCGACCCGCGCCGGACCGTCATCGACTTCAACTCGCGCTGGCTGGGGGCGCTGGCGCCGGCCGACATCATCAAGCTGGCCGCCTCCTCCACCGTGGCGCGCATCCTGGAGCGCGACGACTTCGCCAAGCGCTACCGGAACAACGAGCCCATCTCGGTCCACGAGCTGCTCTACCCGCTGATGCAGGGCTACGACTCGGTGGCCCTCAAGGCCGACGTGGAGCTGGGCGGCAGCGACCAGAAGTTCAACCTGCTGGTGGGCCGCGAGCTGCAGCGCAGCTACGGCCAGGAGCCGCAGGTGATCCTGACCATGCCCCTGCTGGAGGGGCTGGACGGCGTGCAGAAGATGAGCAAGAGCCTGGGCAACTACGTGGGCATCCACGAGGCGCCGGGCGAGATGTTCGGCAAAATCATGTCGGCCAGCGACGGGCTGATGCTGCGCTACTACGAGCTGCTCACCGACCTGCCGGCCCGCCAGGTGGAGGCGCTGCAGGCCGAGATCGCCGCCGGCCGGCGCGACCCCATGCAGGCCAAGATCGAGCTGGCCAAGTCGGTCATCGGCGACTTCCATTCGCCGCAGGCCGCCGACGCCGCCGAGGCCGAGTTCATCCGCGTCTTCCGCAACCGCCAGGCCCCCGGCGACGCGCCGCTGCTCGACCTGCCGGCCGACGAGGCGCTGGCCGACTTCCTGGTGCGCCACGGCGTGCTGGCCTCCAAGGGCGAGGCCAAGCGCGTCCACGCCCAGGGGGGCATCTACCTGGACGACGAGCGCCCGGCCGACCTCGCCCTGGTGCTGCGCGCGGGGCGCAGCTACCGGCTGAAGGTGGGCAAGAAAAAATTCTACCGCATCGGCTCCTAGGCGGCGCCCGCCGGCGGCTTCTCCCTATATCTTGGAATAGATCTGCCTGGCCTCGCGGTTGACGCGCACGTGCGGGTCGCGGGTCAGCTTGAGCAGCAGGTCCTTGACCTGGTCGCGCTCCAGCTTGGCCAGGGCGTGGAGCAGCTGCAGCCGCACCTCGACGTTGGCGTCGGCCAGCAGCTCGCCGGCCTTGGCCAGCAGCAGGCGGCTGCGGCGGTTGCCCAGGACCTCGACGATGGCCGCCCGCGTGTACCAGATGGCATGGGGCAGCTGGGCGAGCAGCCTGCCCTCGTCCAGCTGCGGGCGCCCGGAAAGCTCCTTGACCACCAGCTCGCGGACGCGGATGTTGTCCTCGGCCAGGAAGGAGAGCATCAGGTCCTCGGCCGCCGCCCCGGCCTCGCTGACGATCAGCTTGACCGTCTGCAGCTTTTGCTCGCTGTCGCGGCGCTTGACCATCTCGCGCATGGGCACGAAGCCCAGGTCCTGGCCGCGCTCGCCCAGCGCCTTCTTGCAGGCCATGACCACCGAGCTGTCGGGGTGGCCCAGGAAGCCCCGGTAGAAGGCGCGGTCGCGGAAGCGCAGCTCGCGCAGCAGCCGCAGGGCGCTGGCCAGGCACTTGGAGGAGCACTGCTCGCTCTGGGCCAGCTGCTTGAGGAACTCGACCCGCCGCCCGCGCTCCAGGGCGGCGAACTCCTCGCCCTTGAGGTAGCGCACCTGCCCGGCCGGGGAGAGCGTGAGGAACTCCGCGATCATGGCCGGCCTAGAGGTTGTCGAGGAGATGGCCCATCTTCTCCTTCTTGGTCAGCATGTAGCCCAGGTTGTCCTTGCCCGGCTCGATCTCCAGCGGCACGCGCTCGACGATCTGCAGGCCGTAGCCGGCCAGGGCGATGTACTTGGCCGGGTTGTTGGTGATCAGGCGCAGCTGCTGCAGCCCCAGGTGGCGCAGGATCTGGGCGCCGATGCCGTAGTCGCGCTGGTCGGGCTTGAAGCCCAGCTCGACGTTGGCCTGCACCGTGTCCAGCCCCTCCTCCTGCAGCTTGTAGGCCTTGATCTTGCTGGTCAGGCCGATGCCGCGCCCCTCCTGGTTGAGCAGGTAGAGCAGGGCGCCGCGGCCCTCGCGGCTGATCATCTTCATGGCCGCCTGCAGCTGGGCGCCGC
>CAYXCX010000264.1:0-2963 GCA_964463405.1 uncultured Clostridia bacterium | reverse complement strand
GCAGACCGTTTCAAACCAGTCGGCGCCGCGTCTTCCTACCGCGACGACGACGTCAAGCAGCAGGGCGACGCGGGCGACCCCTGGGAGCACTACGAGCACAAGACCCTGTCGCTCGGGATCGAGGACCACTTCCGCGTCAGCGCCAAGGTCACGCTCATGGCCGGGGCCAGCCTCGACCACCTGAGCAAGCAGGACGGCGGGAGCCAGACCACCCTCAACCCCATCCTGGGCATCAAGTTCAATCCCAACGAGTGGACCGATCTGCGCCTGGCCCTCTCGCAGAAATCGCGCTTCCCCTCGATGCGCCAGCTATACAGCCTGCCGGAGAACGGCGGCAATCCCGACCTGCGCGACGAGATCGGCACCACCGTCGAACTCGGCTTCACCTACCACCGCGGCTGCTTCCCCAGCGGCGCCGTTTTCAGCAACCGGCTCCGCGACATGATCGACAGCCGCATCAGCGCCGACTTCATCAAGCAGTACCTGAACGTGGCCAAGGCGCGCATCACCGGCTTCGAGCTGGAGGCGCGCAAGGCCCTCGGCCCGGTCGCGCTGGCGGCCAGCTTCACCTGGCTGGACACCGAAAACGAGGAGACCGGCGACCGCCTAGACCTGATCCCCGCCTCGCAGCTGAGCGCTTCCGCGCGCTTCCACCGCCCCGAGCTTTTCTCGCTGGCCGTCTGGCTGCTGTACGCCTCAGACTCCATCTACCACTCGGGCACGGGCATCGTCGACGTCGACCCATACGCCGTGGTCAACGCCGTGCTGGAGCGCGCCTTCGGCCCGGTCAGCGTCTACTTGAAGGCGGAGAACCTGCTCAACAACGAGTACTGGTCCGAACCCGGCTGGCCGATGAAGGCCCGCACCCTGAGCATCGGCGCCCGCTTCGGCCTCGACGGCAAAAAAATTCCATGATCCCCAAGGAGATCCCGACATGAAAAAAACAATCCTGCTGGCTTTCCTGTTCCTATCCTTCGCCCTGGCCGGATTCGGCCAGGAGAACAACGACTTCTACGACAACACGCCGCAGAAGAACCTGGCCGGCACCCTGAGCGTCGAGGTGCTCGGCGAGGTGGCCAACCCCGGTTTCGTCGACCTCGCCTCCCTCCCCCGCCGTTCGCTCATCGTCCGCGAGGCGCGGACCGGCAGCGAGGGGCTGGCGTTCGTCGGCTCCTACCGCTATGACGGCACCTCGCTCTTCGACATCCTGAAGGAGAAGGTCGTCGCCAAGAAGAACGAGGCCGAGATGAGCTCGGTCATCGACCTGCTGGTGGCGGTGGAGAACGCCCAGGGCGACAAGGTCATCCTCAGCTGGGGCGAGATCTACTACCCGACGGCGCTGCACCGCATCCTCATCGCCGACCGCGTGGCCCCGATCATTCCCAGCGAGACCAAGGAGAACTGGCCGCTTCCCGACGCCATGCGCCTGGTCTGCGGCAACGACCTGATCAGCGAGCGCATCCTCGAGGCGCCGACGCGCATCACCGTGTTCTCGGCCCCGGTCCACCCCGCCGGCAAGAAGGGCCAGAAGCCCCTGTACGCCGCCGCCATCCAGCTGGTCGGCGCCGACGGCCGCGTGTCACCCTTCAAGGGCATCGCCGCCAAGGCCGAGCGCCGCATCTTCCCCGCCGTATTCTACGGCCGCGGCAAGGGCTTCCACGGCATCCAGCGCTTCAGCGGCGCCCTGCTTGCCGAGGCGCTGCAGGGCTCCGTGCCGCTGAATCCGGAAACGCTGCGCCGCGGCTACCTGGTCGCCGCCGCGGTCGACGGCTACCGCATCGCCATGAGCTGCAGCGAGCTGTTCAACCGCAACGACCAGGCCGAGTTCCTGCTGGTCGACCGCGGCAGGAACGCCGACGGCGGCCGCTACGCCATCTTTCCCGCCCCCGATTTCTTCTCCGACCGCGCCGTCAAGGCGGTCAGCCACGTCTATTTCCTGAGCCTCTGATCGCTTCGTAAGAACGCGGCCCGCCGCTGCCCCCGGGGCAGGGCGGGCCTTCTCCAGCGGAAATGGATTCCCAACCCAATATTCCTTAAGGAGAATAGCGGCAAGATTCTTCAGCGTTTTCTCCCATGCTCTTTCACTTTCTACTGCTTTTTGCCTTGTTCCCTTCAATGCTCTTTCACTTATCCCTTGCTTGCGCCTTTCACTTTTCACTGCCTTTCGTTGTGCTATAATCCCCCTGCAATCCACGCAAGGGAGGTTCGTGCCATGTTCAAGGTCAACGAATACTTCGCCGGCAAGGTCAAGTCGCTGGCGTTCGAGAGCCCGGCCGGCCCGGCCACCATCGGCGTCATGGCGCCCGGCGAGTACGAGTTCGCCACCGCCACCCTGGAAATCATGCAGGTGGTCAGCGGCAAGCTGACCGTGAAGCTCCCCGGCCGCAAGACCTGGAGATCGTACGGCCCGGGCAAGACGTTCGCCGTTCCGGCCCGCAAAAAGTTCCAGCTCAAGGTCGCCGAGGAGAGCGCCTACCTCTGCCTGTACAAGTAAGCGGAATCCTTTCCGTTTCCCCGGCGCCGCTTCGGGGACAGGGAGTCTTCGATGCAACAGCAAATGCAGATCCTCTTCGTCGTCGTCGGCTACTTCATCCTGCTGATCCTCTCGGGGCTTTACCAGGGGCGGAACGTCAAGAATAGCCGCGACTACGCCATCGCCGGCCGCAGCATGCACGGCTGGGCGCCCGCCCTTTCCGAGCGGGCCACCGGCGAGTCGTCCTGGGCCCTGCTGGGGCTGCCGGGCATGGCCTACGCCACCGGCCTGGTCGAGGTCTGGACCGCCCTGGGCTGCGTGGCCGGCATCGTCACCGCCTGGGCCGGCCTCTCCTGGCGCCTGCGCGACGAGGCCGAGAAGTTCCAGGCCAACACCTTCAGCGAGTACATCGCCCGCAGGCGCGGCGAGACGGAGGGGGCCATCCGCGCGGTCGCCCGGGCGGCCGTCGTCGGTTTCTTCTTCTTCGGCG
>CAYXCX010000263.1:2675-2982 GCA_964463405.1 uncultured Clostridia bacterium | reverse complement strand
CGTCCTTGGTGGCCTGGCGCTGGGCGTCGTTGAAATAGGCCGGGACGGTGATGACGGCCTCGGTCACCTTTTCGCCAAGGTAGTCTTCTGCCGCTTCCTTCAGCTTCTGCAGGATCAGCGCCGAGATCTCGGGCGGCGAGTACTGCTTGCCCATGATGCTGACCCGGGCGTCATCGTTGGGGCCGCTGACGACCTTGAAGGGGACCATCTTGACCTCGTCGCTGACCTCCGACACCCGGCGGCCCATGAAACGCTTCACCGAGAGGATGGTGTCCATGGGCAGGGTCTTGTGGGCGGCGGTGTTGCC
>CAYXCX010000263.1:0-2665 GCA_964463405.1 uncultured Clostridia bacterium | reverse complement strand
CGGCCCATGAAACGCTTGATCGAATAGACGGTGTTCTCGGGGTTGGTGATCGACTGGCGCTTGGCCACCTGGCCCACCAGCCGCCCGCCATCCTTGGCGAATCCGACAACCGAGGGGGTGGTCCGCCCGCCTTCGGAGTTGGTAATGATCTTGATATCTCCCTTTTCCATGATGGCGACGGCCGAATTGGTCGTTCCCAAGTCAATGCCGATGATTTTTCCCATGTTAAACTCCTGGAGTTTATTTATGTTCTATTCAAGTATATTTTAATAACTTGATTATGTCAACACCGCACAATGGATTTATAATAATTATATTAGCGAGGTATTATCAAGTTTTAAATTAATTTATTGCCTCTAACATGTTTTTCCTATTTTGAAAGCATCCGCCTTGACGATCGTTGCAAGCCGCCAAAAATATCTGGATGGCTCTCTTGGTAAGCTCCAAACTCATTCCGCCCAGCGCTCCCTCCTGGCGCCTAATTTGCCCGCCGCTGCGGCAGCATAATACGCCTGGCCGCCCTATTTCTTCTTCACCGAAAAAATGTAGGTCTTGGCGGCTATCTTCCGCAACGGCTCGCCGGTGATCCCCCTGGGCAGAAGCCAGCAGATCGCGTGGCGGCCCTTGAAGTACTTCATGGTCCTCAAGACGGCGCTTTTCAAGTCAAAAGGCTTGTCGCTGACGATGTTGACCACGATCATGAGCCAGTTGGCCGCGTAATGGCTGATGTTCGATCCGCCTTTGAACAATTGGATAACCGAGGGGCCGGCCGTCTTTTTCTTGGCATGGCCAAAATCAGGGGCGTCGACCTTGCCCACGGTTTCCAGGCCGGTGACCTTGGGGAACACGTCTCCCGCCCAAGCGGCCACGGCGGACGGCGAGGCGATCTTCTCGTAATCGCAACCATAGATGTCCAGCACCAACTCGAATTGCGGCGCGCCGCCGGCGCGGAAGAAATCGAAGCCTGGCGCGAAAACCTGGGCGCTGTCGACCAGCCGCGGCTTGAGCGCCTTGGCCGGCCCGCCCGCGCCTTCGCCGTATTCGAAGATCCGCGTGCTGTTGCGGGCTTGCCTCAGTCCGGCAAACGACCCGCGCGGCAGATGCCAGCAAAGCGCCTTCGGGGCGCTGAAATAGTCGAGGGAGAAGCGGATGGCCTCCTCCATGGGCAGGGCGGCGCAGGTGAAGCAGTTGAGCGCGGCCAGCCGGCCGTAGCGCCGGTAGCTGATGGCGCTGGTCTCCACGTACTGCACCAGCGTCTCCCCCTCGCCCAGGGCCCGGCTGGCGACGACCGGGGCGCCGAACGCCTTCATGTGGATGGCGTCGCAGGTGCGCAGCGCCCATTTTCCGACCCTGCCGGCATCGGGGGCGGCGCGGCCGGGAAGCTGGAGGTCCATGACAACCTCCTCGCCGTACTTCTCGACCTCCAGGCGCCTTTGGAACTCGGGATACGGCAGGGCGGAGATGCGCGGCGAATACCAGGAGGTCTTGAAGCCCGCCTTGGCGTAGGCCTTCAGGGCATTGCGCTGGGCGTTCTTGAAGACGCCCCTGCCCTTGGAGCCGGCGGTGAGGCTGAACGGGCCGCCCATGTAGCTGATATTGGAAAACTGCACCACGCGCACGTCGTCGAAGCTGCGCTCGATCTGGCGCCAGCTTCCGGGCGCCTCGAAGGGCTGCAGGATCAGCGCCCCGGTCTGGTGGATGGTGATGCCGCCCTCCTTGAGGGCCTCGTAGACGCCCTGGTAGAAATCGGTGCTGAACAGGCTCTGGGCCGGGCCGATGGGGTCGGTCGAATCGATGATGACCACGTCGCACTGTCCCTTCAGGCGGCGGATGACCTCGGCGCCGTCGCCGATGATCAGCTTGAAGCGCGAATCCTCGTAAACCCCCTCGCAGACCGAGGGCATGTGCCGGCGGGTGAGATCGCAAACCATGCGGTCGATCTCCACCATGGTGACTTTGTGCACCGACTTGTGGCGCAGCACCTCGCGGGCCACGCCGCAGTCGCCGCCGCCAATGACCAGCACGTGCCGGGCCGGCTTGTTCAGGGCGAAGAGCGGCCAGTGGGCGATCCACTCATGATAGATCCCCTCGTCCTCCTCGGTGAGCTGCACGATGCCGTCCAGGACCAGGACGCGCCCGAAACGGTCGGTCTCCAGGATCATCAGCTTCTGGAAGCCGGTGTCTGTCTCGGGGACGATCACCCTGGACACTTTGAAGCCGTAGGTCGTGTCGCTGTAGAGGTCCTCGAAGAACCACAGATCCTTGCCTTTTTTCACCAGTCCCATGGGCCTTTCTCCTTGTCCCGATTTTCAACGCTGTATTGTAGGGCAAAACGGGACGCGGTTCAAGGGCTCTTTTGAGGCCATGGGCCATAGGTGAGAGAAAGGAAAAAGGGACTCCAAAGGCAAAAGGAAAGAGAGAGATCGCTCATTGCTCGCAACTGCCGCCGTCACCATCACGAATAGTTCGGTTAGAAAATTAGTCCGTTGAGTTTCTTCCTATCACTAACACTAACACTAACACTAAGAGATCGTTTTCTTATTGTTTATTTCTGGGATAGCTCTTCTCAACCAACATGTCGACCAGGGCGTCGTCGGCCAGGTGGGGCAGGGTGATCAGGCCGCGATCCGGGTGGGCGGCGTTCCAGGCGGCGGCGGTTTCCAGG
>CAYXCX010000262.1:0-3012 GCA_964463405.1 uncultured Clostridia bacterium | reverse complement strand
GATTGAGGTGCATGACGTCGACACCGAGGTCGCCGGGCCGCACCGCCCCCAGCAGGGCGTTCAGGTTGGCCCCGTCCATGTACAGCAGGGAGCCGTTGGCGTGCAGCGCCTCGGCCACGGCCACGATGTCCGACTCGAAGATGCCCAGGGTGTTGGGGTTGGTCATCATCAGCGCCGCCACGTCGGGGCCGAGGTGCGGCCGCAGCTGTTCGAGTCCGATCGTCCCCTGGGGGCTGGAGGCGATCTCCTTGACCTCGTAGCCGGCGAAATGGGCCGAGGCCGGGTTGGTGCCGTGGGCCGAATCGGGAATCAGCACCAGCTTGCGCGGGTCGCCCTTCTCCTGCAGGTGCTTGCGCACCATCAGCATGCCGGTGAACTCGCCGTGGGCGCCGGCGGCCGGGGCCAGGGTGAAGCCGGCCATGCCGGTCAGTTCCTTCAGCCACTCCTCGAGGCGCGCCAGGATCTCCAGGTTGCCCTGCACCAGGTCGTGGGGGGCGTAGGGGTGGGCTTGAAGCTCCTCGGCCGCGGCCAGCTTCTCGTTGATCTTGGGGTTGTACTTCATGGTGCAGGAGCCGAGCGGATAGAACCCGCGCACGATCTCGACCTCGGAAACCTGCGGGAAATCGGCGATCGGGCCGCGGCGCAGGGCGGCATCGACCGTCGGTTCCACCGCCACGTCGGCCTCGTTCAGGCCGACGCCGACCTTTCCTTCGCGGCTTATCTCGAAAATCAGCTTGGGCAGGGCGTTCATGGTCACTCTCCCATGGCGGCCAGCAGGCGGTCGACGGCCGCGCGGTCGTGAAGCTCGCTGAAGGCGATCAGCAGGCGGTGCGCCTGGCCGGGATCGAACCAGGAAAGCGGCACCCCCGCCAGGATGCCCTGCCGCTTCAGCCTGGCAGCCAGGTCGGCGGCGCTTTCGTTTTTCGCCTCCACCAGCACCTCGTTGAAGAAGTTGCGCGGGTAGACGACGCGGAAGCCCCGGCGCGAGGAGGCGGCCTGGACGAAGTAGGCGGCGTTCAGGTGGCAGGCGCGGGCGGCGCGGGCCAGGCCGTCCCGGCCCATGGCGGCCAGGTACATGCCGGCGCGCATGGCGCACCAGGCCTGGTTGGAGCAGATGTTGGAGGTCGCTTTTTCGCGCTTGATGTGCTGCTCGCGGGTGGAGAGGGTCAGCACGTAGCCGCGCTTGCCCTCCAGGTCGCGGGTCTGCCCCACCAGGCGGCCGGGCATCTGGCGCAGGAACTCGTCGCGCACGGCCAGGAAGCCCAGGTAGGGGCCGCCGAAGGCGAGCGGCAGGCCGAAGCTCTGGGCTTCGCCCACCGCCATGTCGGCGCCCGCCTCGCCGGGCGAGACGAGAAAGGCCAGCGACATGGCCTCGGCCACCACCTGCACCGCGTAGGCCCGGCGGGCGTGGACCGCGGCGGCCAGGGCCACCCCGTCCTCCACCACGCCCAGGAAGTTGGGCGACTGGAACAGGAAGGCGGCGACGGCGTCATCCAGCTTGGCGTCCAGGTCGGAGCGGTCGACGCGCCCGGTTTCGGGATCGGTGGCCACGGTCGCCAGCTCGATGGGCAGGTTTTGCACGTAGGTGCGGATGACGGCGGCGTACTCGGGATGCAAGCCTGCGGCCAGCAGCACCCGCTTGCGCCCGGAACGGCGCACGGCCAGCAGCACGGCCTCGGCGGCGGCGGTGGCCCCGTCATAGAGCGAGGCGTTGGCCACGTCCAGGCCGGCCAGCATGGCCATCATGGTCTGGTATTCGAACATGGCCTGCAGGCTGCCCTGGCTGACCTCCGGCTGGTAGGGGGTGTAGGGGGTGAGGAACTCCCCCTTGGCGCTGAGGTAGGAGACGACCTCGGGGATGAAATGGGCGTAGGCGCCGGCGCCCAGGAAGCTGAGCGTCCCGGCATAGGCGTTGCGCCGGCCGAACGCGCGGAAGGCGGAGATCAGCTCAGGTTCGCTCAACGCCTTGGGCAGATTCAGCGCCGGGCGGCACTGCCCGGCGGGGATGCAGGTGAAGAGGTCCCGGACGTCGCCCACGCCGACGACCCGCTTCATCTCCTCCCGTTCCGCGTCGGTCAGGGGCAGGTATCTCATGGATCACTCCCCGGCGATGCCCTTCAGGTATTCCTCGTATTGGCTCAGGTTCATCAGTTCGTCGAGCTCGGCGGGCTGCTCGACGCTCAGCTTGAAGATCCAGCCGTCGGCCAGCGGGGCCTGGTTGATCAGCTCCGGATTGTCGCCCAGCTTGGCGTTGGCCTCGAGCACCTTGCCCGTGACCGGGGAATAGACGTCGGAAACGGCCTTGACCGATTCGATGTTGGCGACCGGGTCGCCCTTCTTCAGCTCCTTCCCGGCGGCCGGCAAGTCAACGAACACGACGTCGCCCAGCTCGTGCTGGGCATAGTCGGTGACGCCGACGATCACCGCGTCGCCTTCGCGGCGCACCCATTCGTGATCCTTGCTGTACATAAGATTTTCCTTTGCCATTGGGGTTCCTCCTACTTGCTTCGTTTATAAAACGGGGTCTCCACGATCCTGGCGGTGACCGTCTTGTCGCGGATGGCGACCTGGAACTCGTCGCCCACGGCGCAGTGCTCGACCGGCAGGTAGGCCATGCCGATCGGCTTTTTCAGGAAGGGAGCGAAGGTGCCCGAGGTGACGGCGCCGAAGGGCTTGCCGTCGACGGCGATGGGGTAGCCGTGGCGGGCGATGCCCCTGTCCAGCAGCTCGAAGCCCACCAGCTTGCGGCGGATCCCCTCCTGCTTCTGGCGGGCCAGGGCCTCCTGGCCGATGAACGGCTCCTCCTTCTTCAGCTTGAGGATCCAGCCCAGGTCGGCCTCGAGCACCGTATGGCTGTCGTCGATGTCGTTGCCATATAGGGCCATTTTGGCCTCCAGGCGCAGGGTGTCGCGGGCGCCGAGGCCGGCGGGCAGGGCGTCATATTTTTCTCCCTTGCCGGCCAGGTCCAGGAACAGCTTGCTGGCGGCGGCAGCATCGGCCTTGAAATAGACC
>CAYXCX010000261.1:1897-3016 GCA_964463405.1 uncultured Clostridia bacterium | reverse complement strand
CCGGTCGACGGCTCGGCCGCGCCGAGGAACCTGACGGCCGACAACCCGGCCCTGGACACCCAGCCCTGCTTCTCTCCCGACGGCCGCACCCTGGCCTACCTGGCCATGTCGCGGCCCGGCTACGAGGCCGACCGCCAGCGCGTCATGCTCCGCGCCTGGCCCGACGGCGGCGGGCGCGAGCTGGCCCCGGGCTGGGACCGCTCGCCCTCCTCGCTGTGCTGGTCGCCCGACGGCCGCACGCTCTACGCGACGGCCGAGAACCTGGGCCAGCATTCGCTCTTTGCCTTGGACGTGCGCAGCGGCGCCGTGCGCACGCTGGTTCGCGACGGCAGCGTCTCGTCGCCGGCCCCGGTCGCCGGCCGGCGGCTGGTCTTCGGCCTGGACCACCTGCAGTCGCCGCTCGAGCTGTGGACCGTCGCCGCCGCCGGCGGCGACCCGCGGCCGCTGACGCGCGTCAACGCCGCCCGGGTCGCGGCCGCGCGCATGGGCGGGTTCGAGCAGTTCCGCTTCCCGGGCTGGAACGGCGAGGCGGTCCACGGCTATGTCGTCAAGCCGGCCGACTTCGACCCGGCCGCGAAATACCCGGTGGCCTTTCTCATCCACGGCGGCCCGCAGGGCTCCTTCGGCAACCATTTTCACTACCGCTGGAACCCCCAGGCCTACGCCGGAGCCGGCTACGGGGTGGTCATGGTCGACTTCCACGGCTCGACCGGCTACGGCCAGGCCTTCACCGACGCCATCCGCGGCGACTGGGGCGGCAAGCCGCTCGCGGACCTGCAGAAAGGGTTGGCCGCGGCCCTGGAGCGCTATCCCTGGCTCGACGGCTCCCGCGTCGGCGCTCTGGGCGCCTCCTACGGCGGCTACATGATCAACTGGATCGCCGGCGCCTGGCCGGACGGCTTCCGCTGCCTGGTCTGCCACGACGGCAACCTCGACGAGCGGCTGGCCTACTACGACACCGAGGAGCTCTGGTTCCCCGAGTGGGAGCACCAGGGCGCCCCCTGGGAAAACCCGGAGGGCTACGAGGAGCACAACCCGGTGAACCTGGTCAAGAACTGGAAGACGCCCATGCTCGTCGTCCACGGCGCCCTCGACTTCCGCGTGGTGGAGACGCAGGGC
>CAYXCX010000261.1:0-1887 GCA_964463405.1 uncultured Clostridia bacterium | reverse complement strand
GGGCATGTCCACCTTCACTGCCCTGCAGCGGCGGGGCATTCCCAGCAAGCTTCTCTACTTCCCGGACGAGAACCATTGGGTGCTCAAGCCGCACAACTCGATCCTCTGGCACGACACGGTAATCGGCTGGCTCGACCAGTGGCTCAAGAAATAAGCTAAGAAGGAACTGTTCGGTACCTGGAAGGAGCGACGGGCCATCAAGGTTCCACGTGCCACGCCGGCGGCCCTGGCAAGGGCGCCGTCCCCGAGGGGCACCAGCCCCGAGTGGGGTACCACGTACCACTTGAACGAAGCCGCAAAAACTTTTCAGCAACTTGAAGACACGCCGGTCCATCGAGGTTCCACGTACCACGTTCCACGTACCGCGTTAGCGAGCACTAGATGCTTGGGGGGCTTGCCGAGCTCTAAGCAGTTTCTAGCTCCTGATTTTAAATAGTAGAGTCACTTGAGCTTTCTAGAGATCGCTCATTGCTGTTCCAATCACGAATCACTAATTACTAATCACTAGGCAAGTTCGTCCGCTTGTTGTTTCTCATCACTCATCACTTATCACTGAAGTTCGCATCTTTGCGGCTACAACCACTACCACTATCACTGCCACTTCTAGTTCGTCGAGTTTCTTGCTAACACTAACACTAACACTGAGAGATCGTTTCTTTAATCCAGGTGTTTCCCGGTGGTGGTCGTGATCAGCTTGCCGTGCTTCACGCCCTTGGCGCTCAGCAGCCGGCCGGCGACCTCCTGGATCTCGCGTGCCTTGCCCTTGAGGATCACCACCTCCAGGCAGTTGTGCTCATCCATGTGGATGTGGGTGGTCGAGAGGATGACCCCCAGGTGGTGATGCTGGATGTCGGTGAGCTTTTTCGAAAGCTCGCGCACCTCGTGGCTGTAGACCAGGCTGAGCACGCCCATGGCCGGCCGGCTGTCGCGCTTCCACTCCTCGGCGACCAGCCGCTCGCGGATCAGGTCGCGAATGGCCTCGGAGCGGCTGCGGTAGCCCAGCCGCTCGATGAACGGGTCGAAGCCGGCCAGCAGGCCTTCGTCCAGTGAAACCCCGAATCGTACCAGCTTGCCCATGAAAGCCTTCCTTGGATATGGAGTATATGATTTTATATTAGTAAGACTTAAATTCCAATTCCCAAGCACCAAATCCCAAACAAATTCCAATCTCCAAATTCCAATTTCCCAAACGAAGGCACTCAGGGTTCTCTTTCTTTGTTTTGGTCATTCGGTCACAACGTCCCCGCCAGGGGATTGGTGCTTGGAATTTTCATTCTTGCCCGTCACGCGTCACGTGTCACGAGTCACGAAGGATCGTTTTCCAGTAGTTCCTCGACGGCCCTGACGATGGCCTGGGCATCGATCTTCATCAGCGCCAGCAGCTCGGGCCCGCTCCCCGAGCGCGGGACTTCGCGCACGCACAGGCTGGTCACGCGGCCGACCGCCCGGGCCACCCGGCCGGCGGCGACGCCGCCGTAATGGTCCTCGACGACCAGGACGCGGCCGCCGCACTCGCCAGCGTGCCGCAGCAGCTCGGCTTCCGGCAGCGGCTGCAGCGAGTAGAGGTCGACGACGCGGACGGCGATCCCCCTAGCCGCCAGGATCTCGTGGGCCTTGAGCGCCTCGTGGAGGGTGATGCCGCAGCCGGCGACCAGCGCCCGGTCGGCGGCGGAGCGGCGCAGCACCTTGAGGCCGCCAACCGGAAACTCCTCGCCGCCGCCGTAGAGAACCGGGGTCTTGTCGCGGGTGGTGCGCAGGTAGGCGATGCCGTCGTGGCGGGCCATTTCACGGACCAGCCGGGCGGTGGCCACCGCGTCGCAGGGGTAGAGGACCATGGCGGCGGGCATGTCCAGGAACATGGAGATGTCCTCGAGCCCCATCTGCGAC
>CAYXCX010000260.1:0-3021 GCA_964463405.1 uncultured Clostridia bacterium | reverse complement strand
GATTTCCAGAAGGACTTCCCGCAGGCGCGGCTGGTGCGGCTGGAGCAGAACTACCGCTCCACCCAGACCGTGCTCGACATCGCCAACGCCCTGATCCGCCACAACGCCGACCGCATCGACAAGAACCGCGCCCTGGAAGTGCTCACCCCGTCCACCGTCAGCCTGGCCGACCACCTGCTGCAGCAGGCCCAGGCCAGCTTCTCCGGCGAAAAGCAGATCGAGATCGCCCGCCAGATCATCTACAACCTCGACGGCGACGGCTACCTCAAGATCGAGATCGAGTCCATCGCGTCGCAGATCGGCGCCAGCCCCGACGAGATCGAGGGCGTGCGCCGGCAGATCACCCTCTTCGACCCGCTGGGCTGCGCCAGCCGCTCGCTGAGCGAATGCCTGCTGGCCCAGGTCGGCGACGAGCCGCAGGACGAGAGCCTGCGCCGGCTGATCCGCGACCACCTCGAGGACCTGTCGCGCTCCAATTACGAGCTCATCGCCAAGCGCCTGGAAACCGGCACCGAGGAGGTGCTGCGCCTGGCCTCCCGCCTGAAACGGCTGGCTCCCCGCCCGGCCGAGTCGTTCGACCGCGGCGAGGTGGAGTACGCCGAGGTGGACCTGATGCTGATCCGCGAGAACGGCGAGTACCGCGCGGTCTACCTGGAGGAGGGGCTGCCGCGCCTGACCCTGTCCCGCTACTACCACGAGATGCTGGAAAAGGCCAGCGACAAGCAGACCGTGGCCTACCTGAAGAACCGCTGGCGCGACGCCCAGTTCTTCATCGAGAGCGTCGAGCTGCGCAAGAAGACCATCCTGCGCATCGCCGAGTTCCTGGTCAAGGCGCAGAAGGATTTCCTCGACTTCGGCGAGAAATGGAAGAAGCCGCTGACCATGAAGGACGTGGCCCGCGAGGTGGGGCTGAACGAGTCGACGGTGTCGCGCGCCGTCAGCAACAAGTTCATGACCTGGGAGAAGGGGGTCATCCCGCTCAAGTCCTTCTTCAGCTACGGGCTGAAGGGCGACTTCGGCTTCTCCCACGCCGTGGGCACGATCAAGGACAAGATCCGCGAGCTGATCGCCGCCGAGCCGGCGCAAAAGCCGCTGGCCGACGACGAGATCGCCGGCCGCCTGGCGGCGCTGGGCATCCGCATCGCCCGGCGCACCGTGCGCAACTACCGCGAGGAGATGAACCTGCCCAGCTCGTTCGTGCGCAAGAAAGAAAATAAAATCAAAGGAGTTTCCCATGAGCATTAACTTCGTGCACCGGAACGTCAAGATGCCCGGCGCCCTGAAGGCCTTCGCCGAGCAGCACCTGGCCGACATCGAGAAGATCGCCGGCGAGATCATCGACGCCGAGGTGATCGTCAACGAGGAAAAGCTCCAGTTCAAGATCGAGGTGTCCCTGAAGACGCGGATGGACTCGTTTCACGCCGTGGGGCGCGACAAGATCCTGAAGCAGGCTCTGCGCGACGCCCTGACCATCCTGCGCGGGCAGGCCAAGCGCAGCAAGGAAAAGATCAAGGAGAGCAAGAAGCGCGCCGGGGCCAAGGGCATCTCCATGGCCACGGTGGGGCTGGCCGCCGCCGGGCAGCGCCCGCGCCGCCGCCCCGCCCCCGAGCGCGAGGACGGCATCGTCCTTTCGGACAACTACGCGCGCCGGCCGCTCAGCGTCGACGAGGCCGTCTTCTTCCTCAACGAGAGCGGCGAGAACGCCTACATGTTCCTCAACGCCGAGACCAACCGCCTGGCGTCGCTGTTCCGCAACGCCCAGGGCGGGATCTCGCTGATCGAGCCCAACCTCTAGCCCCGGGACAACGCCGATGGCCAAGGACGTCAAGGGCATCCAGCTGAGCCAGGTGCGCGACCTGGCGCAGCTGAAGATCTCCCGCGTCTACAACGAGAAATGGCTGGCCAACCTGGTGCGCCACCCGCGGCCGCAGCGCCCCGGCCTGGGGCTGACCGGCTACCTCAAGCACATCCAGGACGGGCGCATCCAGGTCTTCGGCAAGACCGAGGCCGGCTACCTGAACAGCCTGAAGGAGGAGGAGAAGGCCCGCTGCCTGAAAAACTACTTCGCCCTCAAGCTGCCGGGCATCATCGTTTCGGAGAACATCCAGCCGGCGCCCGAATGGCTCGCCGCCGCCTACCGCTACTCCACCCCCATCCTGGTATCGGAACTGCACACGGCGCCGCTGATCTCGCGGCTCAGCGCCCACCTCTACCAGTTTTTCTCCCGCAAGATCAAGCTCAACGGCGTGCTGATGGACATCATGGGCCAGGGGGTGCTGATCACCGGCGCCTCGGGCATCGGCAAGAGCGAAACGGCCCTGGAACTGGTCAACAAGGGCTACCAGCTGATCGCCGACGATGTGGCCGAGTTCTACCTGGATTCCAACGACGACCTGGTCGGGCGCTGCAACGAGGCCATCAAGAACCTGATGGAGGTGCGCGGACTGGGCATTCTCAACATCCACGACATTTTCGGCTCCTCGGCCGTGCTCGAGGAAAAGAAGCTGAACCTGGTGATCAACCTGGAGAAATGGGACTCCAAGAAGAAGTACGACCGCCTGGGCGAGGACAACCTCTACTTCAAGATCCTCGGCCTGGAGGTGCCGCTGATCAACCTGCCGGTGGGGCCGGGGCGCAACCTGTCGACCATCATCGAGGTGGCGCTGCGCAACTTCCTGGCCAAGAAGAGCGGCCGCCCGACCTACCTGCAGGCGCGCGGCCCGGAGGCGCCGCCGCCTGAGGAAACGGGGGGAATCACGCCATGATCAAGAGCGTCATCGTCACCCACGGCAACCTGGGGCGCGAGCTGGTGCAGGTGGCCGAGCGCATCCTGGAGCAGAAGCTCGACATCGAGGTCATCGCCTTAGACTGGCAGGGCGACGGCAGCGGCATGATCGCCCAGCTGGAGGCGTTTATCGCCCGCCACCCCGGCCGCAAGGTCGTCATCTTCACCGACATGTTCGGCGGCTCGCCCTCGAACGTCTCCACCCGCTTCGTCGGCCCCGATGTCGAGGTGATCTC
>CAYXCX010000259.1:0-3043 GCA_964463405.1 uncultured Clostridia bacterium | reverse complement strand
GACGGAAAAGGACTCGCCGCTGGAGGCGTAGCCGTATTCCTCTACCAGGGCGGTCATCACCTGCAGGGCCTCGCGGGCGGTGCGCGCGCGCTGCAGCGCCAGGTTCATCAGGCTGCCGTAATCGACGATTGCCTTGGGGTCCATCAGCTCCTCGCGGCCGCCAAAGGTGGTCTCGCCGATGGCCACCTGGTGCTCGTTGATCAGCCCGACCACCTGCCAGGTGCGCGGGGCCTGGCGCACCTTGCCCAGGTACTTGCCGCTGTCGCCGTCGAAGACGTCGATCCAGGTGCCTTCGATGTGTTCGCCGGCCGGAATGAAGTTCAGGTCGCCGTAGAGCGTGTGCGAGTCGGCCGAGTAGGTGATCAGTATCGAGCGGTCGGCCGAGGCGCCCTTGCTGACCAGGTAGTTGGTGCAGGCGGGCGCCGCCGGCGCCAGGGCCAGCAGCAGCGCCAAAGACAGGGTCCAGGTGCGGGTGTTCATGAGGTTCTGTTCCTCCTTGAAGCCGAATTGCCGGAGCGCGGCAGCCAGGCGTCTCGGCCGGCATCGGCCAGTGGCAAAGCATATCGGAATCCCCAGGCAAATGCAAGAGCCATGAAGCTCGAGCGGTCGTGACGCGTGACGCGTGACGCGTAACGCGAAAAGACACAAGCCGCTCAACGAACAAGCCGTGACAGTATCAGCAAGAAAAAAGCAACTGAAGTGACACGCAATGCGCAGCGAAAAGAGTCGAGCTCCCCCTGGTGAATGACAATAAACTTTTCGTGGCCAGAAAAGCAAGGAGCGAAATGAGCCCAGCCTTCTTTATTGACTTCGGGCCTTTGATGGATTGCTTTTGCTCGTCACGCGTCACCCGTCACGAAAGATCGTTTCTTTTCCATTGCCTGCTGAGCGGCTGTTCGAGCTTGTGCGCGCGCAACAGCGCCTCGTCGCCCAGGATGGGGTCGCGCGGCCCGTCGGCCACGATGCGGCCGTGGTCCATGACCAGGATGCGTCCGCACAGCTCGTAGGCCAGGTCCATGTCGTGGGTGGCAATGACCTTGGTCTGCGGCAGGGCGCGGACGGTCTCGATGAAGTCACGGCGGCCGGCTGGGTCGAGCCCGGCCGACGGCTCGTCGAAGGCGAGCAGTTCGGGCTCCAGAACCAGGACCGAGGCCAGCGCCGCCCGCTTCTGCTCGCCGGGGCTCAGGCGCAGGGGCGAGGCGGCGGCGATGGCTGGGAGCCCGAAACGCTCCAGGACCTGGGCCACGCGCCGGCGCACCTCCGCCTCGGGCCAGCCGGCGTTGAGCGGTCCGAAGGCGACGTCCTCCTCGATGGTCGGCAGGAAGAGCTGCTGGCGCGGGTCCTGGAACAGCAGGCCGACGCGGCGGCGGATCTCCTTCAGGTTGCCGCGCTTCACCTCCAGCCCCAGGACGCGCACCAAGCCGCGGCCGCGCAGCATGCCGTTCAGGTGCAGCAGCAGTGTCGACTTGCCGGCGCCGTTGGGCCCGACCAGCCCCAGGCACTCCCCGCTTTGCAAGGCCAGGTCGATCCCGTCCAGGGCCACCCGACCCGAATCGAAGGCGAAGCCCAGGCCGCGGATCTCGATGGCTGGCGCGCTCATGACAGGACCGCGATCAGGGCCGTGGTCAAAGCGGTAAGGGCCAGGAACGCCGCGTCGCGGCCGCTGAAGGCCAGGCGCCGCCAGCCGGGCAGCCGGCCGGCGAAGCCGCGGCCGATCATGGCGTCGTGGATGTGGACGGCATTTTCGAACAGGCGCTCGAAAAACAGGGGCAGCATCCGCCCCGCCAGCCGGGCGCGGCGCGGCAGCGGCAGCGCGGCGGCGTTCCTTCCGCACCAGGCGCGGCGCACCCCCTCCAGCTCCAGCCGCCACTGGCCGGCAAAGCGCAGGCCGATGGCCAGGACGACGGTGACCGGGTGCGGCAGCCTGGCCTGGCGCAGCGCCTGCAGCAGGCGCCCCGGCTCGTCGTCCAGGACGAAGAGGGCCAGCGACAGCAGGACCAGCGCCGCCTTGGCCGCGATCAGCAGCCCGAGGCGGGCGGCCGGCCCCGCCCCGAGGCCGGGGCGCAGGAAGGCGCTGAGAGCCAGGATCGCCAGCAGCGAGGCCGAGAGGGCCAGCAGCCGCAGCCAGAGGCGGAAGGAACGCCGCGCCAGCCCCGCCAGCGCTAGCAGGGGGGCGGCGACGGCGAGGAGGCGGGCGCCGGTATGGCTCGGTGCCGAGAGGAACAGCAGCGCTTGCACCGTCAGGAAGGCCGCCAGCTTGGCGCGGGGATCAATGGCGGCCAGCGGTCCCGCTTTCACGGTTCAGGCCGGCGCCCAGGCCAGGTAGCGGTCGGGCTCGTCGACGATCTCGCTGGAGGCGAAGCCGCAGGCGGCGAGAAGCCGGGCCAGGACATCTTTTTCCGGCAGCAGGTCGCGGCGCACCGGCCCGCTGCTGCTGGCGTGGAGGCGGTCGAGGGCCGCGCGGCCCAATTGGTGAGCGATGACCAGCAGTCCGCCCGGCTTGAGCACGCGGCGGAACTCCTTCAGCGCCCGCTTCGGGTCGTCGAGGTGGGGCAACAGCGCCAGGGCGATCACCTTGTCGAACTCGCCATTGGCAAAAGGCAGGTGGTGGGCGTCGCCGACCCGGAAGTCCACCCGCGGGTCGGCCGTCTTGCCCTGGGCCAATTCGACCATGCTCGGGGCGAAATCGAGCTCGACCAGGCTGCCGCCGGCGCCGATCTCCTCCAGGACCAGGCGGATGAGGCGGCCGCTACCGCAGCCGGCGTCCAGGACGCGCTCCCCGGGGCGCAGGCGGAAGTGGACGGCGAAGTCGCGCAGGCGCTCCATCTCCTCGGGGCGCGAATGGTCCCGGTCCCAGGCTGCGGAAAGACCGGAAAAGAACTCACATTTGTTCATGGCGTTTGATGATCCCCTCCCGGCGGGCGCGCAGGGCGTTGATGATCCAGGGCAGGACGGCGAGCATCAGCGCCAGCCCGGGCAGCCCGCGCGCGACCGCCGCCCAGCCCAGGAGATGCGGCGGCAGATCCATGAACCCTGCCATGGC
>CAYXCX010000258.1:0-3043 GCA_964463405.1 uncultured Clostridia bacterium | reverse complement strand
AGTGTTAGTGGTAGTGGTAGTAGCGAGCAATAAACGGGCTTTGGTGATGAGAAAAAGCCGAAGGCGATCTCCCTGAAGTGAGTTGAGCCGAACTTGCAAAAATGCCTCTTAATGGGGAATATGTACGATGAAAGAGTTCGTTGATTGCTGTTTCTAACACTAACACTAACACTAACACTAAGAGATCGTAATGGATCACTTCCCAACCACTTTTAAAAAAAGCGGTCGCTCTCCTTGCGCGAGACCTCGCCTTTCAGCACGCGGTTGAGCACTTTTTGGGCGATGGTCTGGTTGCCCGCCTCGGAAATCTTGCGGTCGAGCCCGGCCAGGTGGCGCTTGAAAAAGGCGGGCCGCTCGCCGTTGTCCAAGGTGAAGACCTCGAACAGGACCTCATCGCCGCCATAGCCGCTGCCCTGGCAGGCGGGGCAGCCGGACTCCTGGAACACGCGATAATCGCCGCTCAGTTTCTTGCCCTTGAAAAGCTCGCGGGCCGGCAGGGGGTTCGGCTGCTTGCAGGCTGGGCAGAGGATGCGCACCAGGCGCTGGAACAGCACCAGGCGCAGGTTCGCGGTCAGGAAAGACGCCGGCACGTCGTGCTCAACCTGCAGCTTCTCGAAGACCTCCTCGTAGGAGAAGCCCTGCAGCTCGAGAAACAGCTTGCCCTGGCCGACGAAGTCGAGGAACTGGCGGTTGAAATTTTTGTGAAAATAGTCGAACAGGAACATGGAGTCGGGCTTGAAGAACAGCAGGTTCTTGTAGACGGCGTCGCCGATGTCGCCGCCCTGGTTCTCGATCTGGAAGAAGCGCTCGTTGCGCAGCACCACCGTCGACTCGACCGAGGCGATGCGCTCGCCCGCCAGCGTGTTCATCAGGGCGTACATCGTCTCGCCAGTGCGGTTGTAGGCCGGCCCGGCCACGAGGTACAGCCCGGCCGGCTCTTTCAGGAAGGCCTGGACGCGCTCGGCCTCTTCGCGCTCCAGGCCGAGCTCGCCGGCGGTCCGCGAATGGTCGCGCAGGTTGAAAAAGCGCAGGCGGACGTTTTCCTGCAAGCCGCCGGCATAATAGAGCGCCTTGCACTTGAGGTGGCTGAAGCTCTTGCTCAGCGACAGCCACGCCTCGCGCGTCGGCCGCCCCGGCTCTTCGCGGAAGCCGCAAACCTCCTTGAGCCTGGCGAAGAACTCGCGCGGCTCCCCCAAGTCCTGGCTGACGCGGGCCAGCTGCTCGCCGCCGCGGAAGAAAACCTCCAGCTGCCCGGCGCGGAACTCGAACAGGATGTCGGAGGCCCGGGCCTGGACGGCCGATTTGACCAGCGCGTTGAGCAGCCGCGCGGGTCGGGAGCCGTCGGGCTCGATGCGGATGCGGGCATCGCCGTCGCCGTTCTCCAGGGTCTTGAGCAGGGTCTCGATCTCCTCCTTGCGGGCAAGGTAGGGGATGAGCTTGAAGCGCCGCAGCTCGCCGCGCTTCTTGAGCCGCGGCAGGTCGCCCGGCGAAGAGAAGGCGAAGCGCAGGACGCGCCCGCCGGCGACCTCCTGGATCTCGATGGGGATAATCTTCTGCCCCAGGCAGAACTCCCTGCCGACCTGGCCCACCAGCTCCGGATCCAGGACGAAGTGGTTCAGGTCGATCTTGTCGACGCTCTTCTGGTTGAGCAGGTACAGCTGCAGCTCGTCGGGAGTGACCAGCGACATCATAATCAGCACTTCGCCCAGCTTGCGGTTGAGGATGCGCTGCTTTTCCAGCGCCTGCTGCAGTTGGCCGGCGGAGATCTTGCCGGCCTTGACCAGGATCTCGCCGATCCTGCTGCCGTGCGGGTCGGAGCCGCCGGCGCCGGGCAGGAGCTCCGGCGGGCAGTTTTTTAGGTAGTTTTTCTTGTAGTCGTCCGCGGCGTCGCAGAAGCACTTCAAACAGAAGGGGCAGATCTTGGTCGGGGCGGAGTGGCCGCAGTCGGCTGCAGCGGCCGCGTCGAACTCGGCCTGGCAATGCCAGCACTTGATGATATAGTCTTGGGCCACGCCGGCGTCCATCTCCTCAAATGTCCCCGTCCTTGTATACGCAATCAGGCGGCAAATTGCAATAGCGCCAGGCCATCAGGGAATTCCTGAGCCGGCAATGGCCAAACGCCTCCGCTCGTGGTATAGTAGCGCATCGGAGGTGCTCATGATCAGCAAGAAACTGGAGACAGCGCTCAACAAGCAGATCAACGAGGAGATCTTTTCCGCCTACCTGTACCTGTCCATGGCGGCCTATTTCCAGGCGCAGAACCTGGACGGCTTCGCCGCCTGGATGAAGGCCCAGGCCCAGGAAGAGATGTCCCACGCCATGAAATTCTTCGGCTTCCTGAACGAGATGGAGGGCCGCGTCCAGTTGCGGGCCGTCCCGGAGCCGGAAAAGGCCTGGCAGTCGCCGCTGGCCGCATTCAGCGCCGCCCACAAGCACGAGCGCCACATCAGCGCCTGCATCCACGAGCTCTACCGCCTGGCGCTGGCCGAGAGCTGCTACCCCATGCAGATCATGCTGCAGTGGTTCATCAAGGAACAGGTGGAGGAAGAGGCCACGGCCGCGGCCATCGTCCACCAGCTGGCCCAGATCCAGGACGCCCCGCAGGGGCTGTGGATGATGAACCGCGAGCTGGGAGCCCGCAAGGCCGACTGACCCCGGCCGCGGCCCCGGAGCAAGAGCAGGACCATGGACCAGAAAGTGTTTGACGTCTCCATGATCTACATCCAGAGCACGGCGGCCGGAAGCTACAGCCTGGAATTCTACTGCCGCGACAAGAACATCAAGCTCCATTACGCCAACGTCGAAGGCGTCGAAATGATCGCCAAGATCCCGCTGGAGATGAAGTCGGCCTTCGTGCAGTTGGGCGACAACCAGCCCAAGGTCTGGAACCTGAAGCTGGGCTACCCCACCAACTTCAAGGTCAGCTACAGCGGGCGCATCACCATCGAGTCGATGTGAGGGAAGCCGCGGGCGGGACCGCCGGGACCATGGCCGCCGAGGAGCTGTTCCGCAAGATCAAGCGCATCGAGATCCTCTCGCGCAA
>CAYXCX010000257.1:0-3048 GCA_964463405.1 uncultured Clostridia bacterium | reverse complement strand
GGAGTTCGACCGCCAGGGCGCCAGGATCCTGGAGTTCATCAACGGCGAGACGGCGCAGGCCAGGGAGATGGCCGATCTCGACAAGGGGCTGCTCGAGCAGGAGAACCGGCGCTGGGCGCTGGAGCAGGGGCTCAAGAACAACCAGCAGTTCATCTTCGACCACAACAACAAGCTGCTGGAAGGCAGCAAGGAGATCGAGAAGAGCCAGCAGCGCCAGGAGTTCATCCGCCAGAAGATCGCAGAGCTGGATCGGCTGCGCGGCGAGGCCCAGGCCGAGATCGCCGAGATCGAGAAGCAGGACCAGGGCCTGGCGGCCGAGCTGGCCGCCTTCGAAAAGGAGCTGGCCGCTGGCGCCGAGGGCGACGGCGCGTTCGACCGCGCCCTGGAGGAGATCCGCCAGGCCATCGCCGCCCGCAACATCGAGGACGGCCACCGCAAGAAGGCGATGTTCAACCTGCAGGTGGAGATTTCGCGCAACCGCAACGAAGCCGCGCACCTGGAGAAGAGCCTGTCGCGGCTGGAGGGCGACGTGGCCAGCCGCCGCCACCTGGTCGAGGACCTGGAGAAGCAGGGCAAGGACCCGGAGGCGGCCCAGGTGGAGGCCGCCGCGGCCGAGATGGCCCGGGAGATCGCCGGCCGCGAGGAGGAGTTCGCCCGCGCCGGCGCCGAGGCCGCCGCCGCCCGCGAGGCGGGCGAGGCGCTCGAGCGCCAGCTGCGCGAGGCCGAGGGCGAAATCGCCAACCTGGAGCGGCAGCGGGAAAAGTACCTGGAGATCAAAGCCAAGCTCACCGGCGGGGCCACGGCCGCGCCGGCCGGGCGCGCCAGCCTGCAGGAGCAGCTGCAGGCGCCCAAGAACCTCCACGCCGTGCTGGAGAGCTTCTACTTCGACGAGCTGGACGCGCCGATCCTTTCCGGCCATGCGGCCGCCCTCGATCCCAAGCTGCGCAAGGCCTTCCTGGGGCGCGGCCCGGCGCCGGCCCTGCCCGAGGCCATCCGCCGCGAGCCCGGCTTCCGCCGCTTCGTCAAGGAGCTCTTCGAGCTCGAGGAGCGGGAGCTGAAGCCGGGGTTCCGCGACGGCGTCCTGGTTGACACGCTGAAGAACGGGCTGGCCATCTACGTAAAATACGGCGTCGACGTGGTCACCGAGAGCGCCGAGGTGATCGGCGCGGGCGGCGTGCTGGTCCGCAACCGCGACCGCGGCATCCTGGAGGTCCTCGACGAGATCAAGGGGATCGAGCGCCGCGCCGCCGCCCTGCGCCAGGGCCTGGCCGGCATCCGCGCCGGCCTGGAGGCCGCCGCCGCCAGCGGCCGGGAGAAAGCCGGCCGGATGCAGGCTGCCGAAGGGGCGCTGAACTCCGGCAGGGAGGAGGGCATCGCCCTGCGCTCGCGCCTGGAGGCGTTGAAGAAGGGGCACGAGCTCGGCCAGAAGCGGATCCAGCTCACCCTCTCCGAGATCGAGGGCTTCGCCGCCGAGATGGAAAAGGTCAAGGCGCGCCTGGCCGAGCTGGAAAAGGAGCGGGCCGGGCTGGAGGAGCGCGGCGCCCGGCTCGAGCGCGAGAAGGAGGAGGCCGCCGCCGAGAGCGGCAAGCTGCAACGCCAGCTCAACGAGAAGGAGAAGGAAAAGATCCAGCGCGACAACGCCTTGAGCCTGCTGCGCGAGAAGATGGGCTCGCGGCGGGGCCAGCTGCGCGAGAGCAAGGCCCGGGCCGAGAAACGCCGCCAGCAGATCGCGGCCGCCGCCGAAGAAAAGGGGCGCCTGGAGAAGGAGATCGCTGAGAGCGCCGCCAAGATCCAGGAGATCCAGGCCCGGTCCCAGGTGCTGAACCTGGAGAAAGCCGACCTGGAAAAGCGCATGAAGGGAGACGAGCAGTCGCTGGACGAGGTCAGCGCCCAGGCGCGCAAGTCCGCCGCCGACCTGGCCGCCCGGCGCAAGGCGCTGGAGGAGTGGCGCGAGAGCAAGAAGGAGAGCGAGATCAAGATCGCCGCCGTCAAGAAGGACCTGTTCCAGCTGGAGGAGGTAGCCGGCCAGGAGCTGGGCCTGGAGCTCAAGGACATCGAGGTCGAGCCCGAGGCGCTGCAGCGCGACGCGGGCGAGCTCGAAGGCCAGTACAACGAGCTCGTGGCCAAGCTCAACCGCATGCGCGAGAGCGACCGCCTGAACTTCTCGGCCGAGGCCGAGTACGAGATCCTGGAAAAGGACTTCAACTTCCTGGCCGGGCAAAAGGAGGACATCGTCAAGTCGATCGCCGACATGAACTCCGCCATCGCCCGCATCGACAGCGATTCCAAGGAGAGCTTCCTGGCCGCCTTCGCCGCCATCAAGGAGAACTTCGTCAAGAATTTCAAGATCCTCTTCGAGGGCGGCGAGGCCGACCTGGCGCTGACCGACGGCGACAATGTGCTCGAATCGGGGCTGGAGATCCAGGTGCAGCCCCCGGGCAAGAAGCTGCAGAGCATGCGCCTGCTGTCGGGGGGCGAAAAGACCCTCACCTCGCTGGCCTTCCTCTTCTCGCTGTTCGAGTACAAGCCCTCGCCGTTCTGCGTGTTCGACGAGGTCGACGCCTCGCTCGACGAGGCCAATATCCAGCGCTTCCTGAAGTTCCTGCACCAGCTGAAGAGCCACACGCAGTTCGTCATCATCACCCACAACTTCAAGACCATGGAGGAGGCCGACTTCATCTAAGGCATCAGCATGGACGAACCCGGCGTGTCCAAGCTCTACTCCATGAAGATGACCTGAGGCGGCCATGGCGGCCCCCGGCTTCGTCCAGGTCTATACCGGCAACGGCAAGGGCAAGACCACGGCCGCACTGGGGCTGGCCCTGCGGGCCGCCGGGCGCGGCCTGCGCACCTACATGGCGCAGTTCATGAAGAAGGGCGAGTACGGCGAGCTGCTGGCGGTGCGCGAGCGCCTCGCCGACATGATCACCATCGAGCAGTTCGGCCTTCCCGAGTTCCACCACCGCGAACAGGGGGTATCGGAGGCGGAAACGCGCGCCGCTGAGCTCGGGCTGGCGGCGGCCGAGGCCGCCCTGCGCGGCGGCGCCT
>CAYXCX010000256.1:0-3080 GCA_964463405.1 uncultured Clostridia bacterium | reverse complement strand
TTGAAGTCGGCGCGCTGCAGGTCGAGGAACTTCTCGGCGTAGAGCCGGCACTCCTCGCGCACCTGGAGCTGGGTCATCTCCTTTTTGCGCGGCCCCAGCTTCTGGTCGACCTTGTGCTCGATGGGCAGGCCATGGCAGTCCCAGCCGGGGACGTAGGGGCTGTAAAAACCGGCCATGGCGCGGCTCTTGACCACGAAGTCCTTGAGGATCTTGTTCATGGCCGTGCCCAGGTGGATGTTGCCGTTGGCGTAGGGCGGGCCGTCGTGCAGGATGTAGGGCCGGCAGCCTTCGCGGTTCTCCAGGATGCGCTCGTAGATGCCGGCTTCCTGCCACTTCTTCAGAATCTCGGGCTCCTTCTGGCTGAGCTGGGCCTTCATGGGAAAATCGCTGCGCGGCAGGTTAAGCGTATCCTTCCATTCCATTTTCTTTTCCGACATGGTTTCGGGCTCCGGGATTGGCGTAGGCGAGTATTGTCGCTTATTTGGGGCTCTAAGTCAATGAACGCCTCTCGAAAGCCTCAAGGGAAAGACAGGGGGAAGAAGGAGGGAAAACAAAGGGATAGGCAGAGCGGGAAAGAGATTTTCCACTCCTTCTGCCCTCTCTCTTCAGCCATTCTTCCCTTTCTCTTTTCTTTAGAACGAGAACCATAACCCCGGTTTGCTCGTTTAATGCCTGGGAGGTGCCCATGAGCGAGCAACGCAATTCCGGGCGGCGCGAGGAGTTCAAGCTGGATGGCGGCAAGGTCGTGGACAAGGTCAAGGAGCTGATCCACGCCGGGAACATCCGGCGCATCATCCTCAAGAATGAAGAGGGGCGGACGGTGATCGAGATCCCGCTGACGCTGGGGGTGGTGGGGGCGGCGCTGCTGCCGGTGCTGGCGGCGGTCGGCGCCACCGCCGCCCTGGCGGCCAGCATGACCATCGTGGTGGAGAAGATCGAATAGAAGCGCGGCGCTTCAGGCCCCTTTCGGCACCAGGCAGAGGAATTTGAGCGGCCCGTCGCCCAAATTCTCAAACTGGTGCTCCTCGCCGGGCTCGACCAGGGCGAAGTGGCCGGCGGCGACCGGGTGGGACTTGCCCTTGGCGTTGATGCGCCCGCTCCCCGCGAGGATGAAGATCTCGTGCTCGGAGGGGTGGGCATGGTATGGCGAGTGCCCGCCCGGCTGCACCTCGAATAGGCGCAGCCAGAAGTGCGGCGCCGGCGAGTCCTTGCCCAGCAGCCAGCGGATGGTCACCTTCTCGGCGCCGGCCATGGCCACCGGCTCGGACGCTATGTCGGTGTAGTGCTTTACGACCATGGCGAAGCCTCCTTGCGCTAGGAGCATTTTTTATCATATCGGCTGGGTGTAGTAAAGGATAGGCATGGAACTATCGTGACGCGAGACGCGTAACGCGTGACGAGTAGCCGCAATGAAGTGAGCTGCTAGATCAGGATCCAAGGAGAACCTGGACAAATCATGCGAGCAGGCGCAATAGGCCAGGCGTTCGCGCTGCTGCTTTTGCATTTGAGACTTTTTTTACTTATAATCGCCCCTAGACCCTGCGAGGTGGCATGAAGAAAGCAGCAACCCAGAAGCGCGGCGCGGCCCGCCTGCCCAAGGCGGCGGCGAAGCCGGCCCTGGATCCCGAGCGCCGCAAGGTGCAGGGCGAGCTGAGCCTGTACCGCGAGCAGCTGGAGGAACTGGTCGGCGAGCGCACTCTGGCGCTGGAGATGGCCAACCGCCAGCTCGAGGCCGAGATCGAGGAGCGCCGCCAGTCGGAGCTGGTCCAGTCGGCCCTGTACCAGATCGCCGAGAAGGCCAGCCGGGCCGAGGACCTGACCCGGCTCTACGCCGCCCTGCACGGCATCGTCTCCGCCCTGCTCTATGCGCGCAATTTCTACATCGCCCTGGTGGACGAATCGGGGCGGACGCTTAGTTTCCCCTATTTCATCGACGAGTACGACGCGCCGCCGCCGGCGCAGGCGCTCGGCCGCGGCCTGACCGAGTACGTCCTGCGCAGCGGCCAGCCGCTGCTGGTTTCCGCGCAGCAGGTCGAGCAGATGGCCGCCGACGGCCTGATCGAACTGCTCGGCTCCCCCTCCTGCGAGTGGCTGGGAGTGCCGCTGAACCGCGGCGACCAGGCCTTCGGCGTCCTGGTCATCCAGAGCTACGAGGAGGATTTCCATTATTCCGAGCGCGACCGCGAACTGCTGATCTTCGTCTCGCAGCACATCGCCGACGCCCTGTGGCGCAAGCGGGCCGAAAATGTCCTGATGACCTCCGAGCGCAAGTACCGCTCGCTGTTCGAGCAGTCCCAGGACGTGATCTTCATCTCCGACTCAGAGGGCAACCTGGTGGACATCAACCGGGCGGGTCTGGAGATGTTCGGCTACCCGTCCCGGGACGAGATCCTCAAGGCGAACCGGAATGCGAACATTTTCGAAAGCCCCGCCATGGGCCAGAAACTGGTCAAGGCCCTGCTGCGCGAAGGCCAGGTCAGGGATTGCGAAATCAATTTTCTGAAAACGGATGGGCGCCCCGTGACCGCGCTGGTGACGGCCCAGTTGGAGCGCGACGCCGCGGGGCAGGTGACCGCCATCCACGGCATCATGCGCGACATCACCGAACGCAAGCTGCTGGAGGAGCGTTTCATCCAGGCGCAGAAAATGGAGTCGATCGGCCTGCTGGCCGGCGGCATCGCCCACGACTTCAACAACATCCTGGGCGGCATCCTGGGCTACGCCTCGTGGCTCAAGACCAACATCGGCTCCGACCACCCCTTTTTCCGGCCCGTCGACACCATCGAAAAGAGCGCCAGCCGGGCCGCCGAGCTGACCGCGCAACTGCTGGCCTTCGCCCGCGGCGGCAAGTACGATTTGCGCCCCTGCAGCCTGAACAGCGTCATCTCCGAGTCGCTGAAGATCCTGGCCGGCACGCTGGACAAGTCGATCGCCATCGAGACCAGCCTGAACGAGAGCCTGCCCACCGTGGAGATCGACGTCAGCCAGATCCAGCAGGCGCTGATGAACCTGTGCGTGAACGCCCGCGACGCCATGCCCGCCGGCGGCCGCCTGACCATCCAGTCCTCGGTGACCTGCCT
>CAYXCX010000255.1:2044-3123 GCA_964463405.1 uncultured Clostridia bacterium | reverse complement strand
GACATCCTGGCCTCGGTGAAGGTCCTGGACAAGCTCGCGGCGCTATGGAAGGCGGGGCGGCCGGTCGAGAATATCCTGGCCGGACTGCACGGCGGCGCCGAGGACGACACCCTGCTCATCCTGTTCACCAGCGGCAGCGAAAAGGACCCCAAGGCGGTGCAGCTGACCCACCGCAACATCAGCGCCAATTACGCGAGCCTGAAAAAAGCCTACGATTTCCACGGCGGCGACGTCTTCCTGGCCAACCTGCCCTATTTCCACGTGTTCGGCCAGACAGCCAACCTCTGGGTGCCGCTACTGGAGGGGATGACCCTGGTCACTTACGCCAATCCCCTCGATTTCAAGGCCATCAGCGCCATCGTCCGCGAGGAGAAGGTCACGCTGATGGCCGGCACGCCGACCTTCTTCTGGGGCTACGTGCGCAATTCGCGCCCCGGCGACTACGAGACGGCGCGCCTGCTGCTCAGCGGCGCCGACAAGTGCCCGCAGGCCCTGCGCGACGCCTTTCTCAAGAAGCACGGCAAGACCCTGCTCGAGGCCTACGGCACCACCGAGACCAGCCCCGGCATCACGGTCAACACCCTGGCCCGCAACCGGCCGGGCAGCGTCGGCCTGCCCCTGGACGGCGTCGACGTGCGCATCGAGCATTACGAGACCGGCGAGGCCTGCGCTCCGGGCGAGATCGGCAAGATCCTGGTCAAGGGCGACAACGTAATGAAGGGCTATTTCGACGACTTCGAGGGCACTTCGCTGAGCATCCGCCACGGCTGGTACGACACCGGCGACATGGGCTACCTCGACGAAGAAGGCTACCTCTGGCACGTGGGCCGGCTCAAGCGCTTCCTCAAGATCGGCGGCGAGATGGTCTCGCTGGTCCGCGTCGAGGACGTGCTGGAAAAGCTGCTGCCCGGCGACGTAGAGTGCTGCGTGGTGGAGATCCCCGACCCGTTGCGCGGGGCGCGCATCGTCGCCGCCGTCACCCAGCAGGTAGACGAGAAGCGGCTCCTGGAGCAGATGGCCGCCGACCTGCCCAAGATCGCCCTGCCCAGCCGCTTCGTGGTCATCCCCGAAATGCCCAA
>CAYXCX010000255.1:0-2034 GCA_964463405.1 uncultured Clostridia bacterium | reverse complement strand
GGCCCGGGAAAATTCCTCCACTATCTCCCCCATCCCCCCCGCCCCTTCTCCCCCCCGTTTGACAACGGCGCGCCGACCGAACACAAACGAGCCAGGAAACATTTCCTAGGAGGATCGACATGGGAAAGAAGATACTGCTGGCCACCGAGAAGCCTTTTGCCAAGATCGCGGTGGAGGGGATCAAGGACATCTTCGCCAAGGCGGGATACGAGCTGGCGCCGCTGGAGGGCTATAAGAGCAAGGACGAGCTGCTGCGGGCCGTGGCCGACGCCGACGGCATGATCATCCGCAGCGACATTGCCGACGAGGCGGTGCTCCACGCCGGCGGCAGGCTGAAGATCGTGGTGCGCGCCGGCGCCGGCTACGACAACATCGACCTCAAGGCCGCCACGGCCCGGGGCATCGTGGCCATGAACACGCCGGGGCAGAACTCCAACGCCGTGGCCGAGCTGGTCTTCGCCCTGATGCTGTACCTGGCCCGCGGCGCCTTCTCCGGCAAGTCGGGCAGCGAGCTGCGCGGCAAGAAGCTGGGGCTGCAGGCCTACGGCGCCGTCGGCCGCTGCGTGACGCCGATCGCCCGGGGCTTCGGCATGGAAGTCCTCGCCTTCGACCCGTTCGTGGCCGCCGAGGCCATGAAAAAGGAAGGGGTCGTCCCGGTCTCTTCCCTGGAAGATCTCTACAAAACCTGCGACTACGTCTCGCTGCACATCCCCAAGACCAAGGAGACCGTCAATTCGGTCAATTTCGACCTGCTGGCCAAGATGAAGAAGGGGGCGGTGCTGATCAACACGGCGCGCGCCGAGGTGGTCGACGAGCCGTCGCTGCTGAAGATGTTCGCCGAGCGCCCCGACTTCAAGTATGGCGCCGACGTGGCCCCGGCCTGCGCCGCCGAGATCGCCGAAAAGCACGCCGGCCGCTTCGTCTTCACCGCCAAGAAGATGGGCGCCCAGACCGAGGAGGCCAACGTCAACTCCGGGCTGGCCGCGGCGCGGCAGATCGTGGCCTTTTTCGACAAGGGCGACAAGACGTTCCAGGTCAACAAATAGGGCCCCGGTGCTCCAGCACGCCGCCGCCCTGACCGTCGCCGGCTCCGACTCGGGCGGCGGCGCCGGCATCCAGGCCGACCTGAAGACCTTTTCCGCCCTCGGCGTCTACGGCGCCAGCGTGATCACCGCCGTCACCGCCCAGAACCTGGAGGGGGTGCGGTCCATCCAGCCCCTGCGCCCGGGGGTGGTCGGCGACCAGCTGCGGGCGGTGCTGGAGGGCTACCCGGTCAGGGCGGTCAAGACCGGCATGCTCTTCAACGGCGCCATCATCGAGGCCGTTGCCGCCGTCCTGGGCGAAAACCGCCGCCTGCCGCTGGTGGTCGACCCGGACTTCGCCGCCACTTCGGGAAGCCGGCTGATCAAGGCGCGGGCGATCCGGGTCATGCGCCAGCGCCTCTTCCCCCTTGCCGCCCTAGTCACCCCCAACCTGCCCGAGGCCGAATTCCTGTGCCGCGCGCGGCTGAAGTCGCTCGAAGACCTGCGCCGGGCCGGCCAGGAGCTCTTCCGCCGCTTCGGCGTGCCGTTCCTGATGAAGGGCGGGCACCTCGAGGGCTGCGCCGAAGGAGCGGTCGACGTGCTGGTCGACCGCCGGGGCATGAAGGAATTCGCGTCGCCCATGCGGCGCGGGGTCAACAGCCACGGCTCCGGCTGCACCTTCTCGGCGGCCATCGCCGCCTACCTGGCCCGGGGCTGCGAGCTGCGCGCCGCCGTGGCCGCGGCCAAGGACTACATGGACGCCGTCCTGCGCCGTCCGCACCGCCTCACGGCGCAGACGCGGGTCATCGACCATTTCGCCCGCCGGAGCTGAAGGGAGATGGCGGCGGTGCAGCGGCTGGCCATCGTCGGCGGCGGCAGCTCGGGCATGGCGGCCGCCATTGCCGCCGCCCGCGCCGGCGCCGCCGTCGTCCTGCTCGAGCGCAAGGACCGGGTGGGGAAAAAGCTGCTGGCCACCGGCAACGGCCGCTGCAACATCATGAACGCCGGGGAG
>CAYXCX010000254.1:372-3137 GCA_964463405.1 uncultured Clostridia bacterium | reverse complement strand
GTCGATCATGCCGGCCAGGCCGGCGAAGCGGCCGAAGAAAATGAGGCGCTGGTTCTTTTCGTTCACCACCCGCTCGTAGTCGATCAGGCTGCAGCGGCGCTCGGCCAGGGCGCGCAGCATGTCCATGTTGTAGGACTGGCCCTTGATGGTGTGCGAGAAAAAGACGTAGGTCTTGCCCTCGCGGAAGAGGGCGGCCGGGATCTCCTTGACGGCGAAGACCGCGGCGGCCCGGTCCAGGTCCTCGCTGACCTCGGCGCCGGCGGCGCGGTACTCGTCGTCGGCGAAGGTGCGGATGGGGGAAGGCTGCACGATGGTTCGGATCCCGTGCCGCTCCCGCAGCCAGCGGACGTCGTCGGGGACCAGCGGCACCCTGCGTTCCCACCTGTTCTTGTCCTCGCGGCGTATGCCGATGATTTTGTTCATTCTTGATTCCTTGCTCGATCGACGGGCGTAGCTTCCACTCTAGCAAAATTGCGCCCAAGAGTCAATCGCTCGGCGCAGGACGCTCGACAAGCATTCGTGACGCGTGACGCGTAACGCGTAACGAGTAGAGAGCATTGGAAGTCCAGATCCATAATGCTCTGCAAGGAACATATTCCTTCCACTGAGTCTTCCGCTTGTTGATCGCGAAAAGGCTGTTTCGCGTCACGCGTCACGCGTTACGCGTCACGGTAGTTCGGCTATAGCTAATAAAGCTCGATGGGCCCGAGCTCCAGCTCTCCCCGGGCGCCGGCGAACGAGTTGCCGTTGTCGATCAGGATGAACAGGGCGCTCGTTTGCCCGCGGTCCGCCGGCGTGCCGCCGCCGCGGAGGCGGTGGAAGCGGTCAAAGGGGATGGCGATGGCGCGCCACTGCTCGTCGACGCGGAAGGAGTGCTGGAAGGCCGACTCGCCCCGGCTGCCGCCGGCGCGGAACTGCAGCCAGAATCGCAAAGGGCGGCAGCCCCGGGCGCGGAAGACGATGCCGCGGTAGGGAGCCAGGTCCAGCGGTCCGCGCCGCGCCAGAGAGACCCAGAAGTCGCGCACGCCCGGGCCCTGGCGCCGCAGCTCGAAGGCCAGGCGCGCCAGCGGCCGGCCCTCGCCGTCGGCCGCCAGGGACAGCTCTGCGAGCGAGCGCTCGTTCTTCTCCAGCCGCCACGGGGCGGCCTGGCGGTCCAGCGCCTTTCGCGGCCGGATCGCGGCCGGCGCCGCCGGCTCCGGCCGCGGCCGGGCCACGAAGATGGGATTGGCCAGGATCCACGGCAGCCGGCGCAGGCGCCCCGAATGGAGGAAGACCTCGCAGCGGTAGACGCCGGGCCGGGGGAGGTCGACGGCGACCTCCTGCCGCGTGTTGTTTTCCAGGCGGCGGAACGTCTCGCCGTCGCGGACGATGCGCACGTCGGTGGCGAAGGGGAAGGGCAGGCGCAGGACCAGCCTGCCGCCTGCTCTTTCGGCGTCGCCGCCCATCTGCACGACGGCGCCGCCGGGCTCCTGGTAATGGCAGGCGAAGCCGTTGGCCGCGGCCAGCGACTCGACGGCGCTGAAGAAGGAGCCGCGGCGCAGGGCGGCGATCACGGTCGCCGCCGCCGCCCGGGCGTCGCGGTCCAGCTCGCGGTCGACCAGGGCGTACACGCGCAGGATCCTGAACGTGGCCCCGTAGGCGGGAAAGCGCAGCTGCAGGCGTCCGCCCAGGTCGATCTTGGCGTGGGAGTCCAGCGCGTAAATGCCGGAGTGCCTGCCCTCGCGGTTGCAGCGGTCCCAGATCTCCAGCTCGCGCCGCGGGTAGGAGAGCAGCGAGGTCAGGGCGTAATCCGGGCTGAGCAGGTACTGCAGCGGGAACAGGGTCAGCCCGTACACGAGATTTTTCTTGGCCGCCTGGTACAGGCTGAGGATCTCGATGCCGGCGAAGCCGCGCGCGCTCCAGTCGGTCCAGGGGATGCGGCCGTCCAGCGGGTGGGAGAGGAACGTGACGCCGCCGGCGCCGGCCACCTCGCCGATCGCCTCCTGGGCTTCGGGCGGGAACTCATAGCCCGGGACAGTATAGCCGGCGGCGGCCATGTGGCCGGCGTGCAGGGAGAACTCCGAGGCGCCGATCAGCAGGGTATTGTTCTTCCAGCCGCCGGCGGCCGAGGCCGGGCGGTTCGGCCGGCCGTGGTCGGTGAGAAGGACGAAGTCGAGCCCCTGGGCGCCGGCCTGGCGCGTGATGTCGTTGACCGTGCCCAGGCCGTCGGAAAAGGCCGAATGCAGGTGGAACACCCCCTTCTTGCAGAGCGGCGGCAGGGGGCGCGGGTTGTCGCGCTTGCGGAACGTGAGGCCGTTGTAGGCCACGACGGCCAGGCCGGCCGCCGCCAGCAGGGCCAGGGCCCGGGCGGCCTTTCTCAGCAAGCGAGCAGCTCCTTCATGCGCGCCACCGCCTCCTTCATGCCGAGGAAGGCGGCGTTGGCCACGATGGCATGGCCGATGTTCAGCTCCTCGATCTCGGCCATGGCGGCGATGGGCCTGACGTTGTGGTAGGTCAGGCCGTGGCCGGCCAGCACGGCGATGTTCAGCTTGCGGGCATAGGTCGCCGCCTTGGCGATCTTGTCCAGCTCCAGGCGCGCGTAGCTGTTGGCGCAGTTGATGGCGTAGTCGCCGGTGTTGAGCTCCAGGAGGCGCAGGCCCAGGCGGTGGCAGGCCTTGACCTGCTCGACGCCCGGGTCGATGAACAGGGAGACGCCGATGCCGGCGGCCATCAGGTTGCCGGCGACTTCCTGCACTTTCTCGGCGAACAGGCTGACGTCCAGGCCG
>CAYXCX010000254.1:0-362 GCA_964463405.1 uncultured Clostridia bacterium | reverse complement strand
AGCTTGGTCTTGATCACGCGGCGCAAAAGCTCGACGTCGCGCTCCTGGATGTGGCGGCGGTCCTGGCGCAGATGCACGGTGATGCCGTCGGCGCCGCCCAGCTCGGCCAGGGCCGCGGCGTAGACGGGGTCGGGCTCGCTGGCCATGCGCGCCTGGCGGATGGTGGCGATGTGGTCGATGTTGACGCTGAGTTTCATTCTAGCCTCCAAGTTCGCCCGCCACCAAGGCGCGGAAGGCGGGCAGGTGGGTCTCGATGATCTCCGGGTCGCGGGCCTCGATCATGATGCGGATGACGGGCTCGGTGCCCGAGAAGCGAGCCAGCAGGCGCGCCCGCCGGCCGTGGCGGGCAACAAAGCCCCGCT
>CAYXCX010000253.1:0-3156 GCA_964463405.1 uncultured Clostridia bacterium | reverse complement strand
ATTTCGCCATCGAGAAGCGCATCATCGTCCGCGCCGCCGACATTCCGGCCCACCTGAAGAACGCCATCGTCGCCGCCGAAGACAACCAGTTCTATTCCCACTGGGGGATCAACCTGCGGGGGCTGACGCGCGCGGTCAGCGGCGTAATCCTGGGCCGCAAGTGGGGCGGCGGCTCCTCCATCACCCAGCAGCTGGCCCGCGGCCTTTTCCTCTCCCCGGAGGTCTCCTATTCGCGCAAGCTGCAGGAGATGCTGCTGGCCATCCAGATCGAAAAAAAGTACACCAAGGACCAGATCTTGGCCTTCTACTGCAACAAGATCTTCCTGGGCGGCTCCATCTACGGCATGGGGGCGGCGGCGCGCTATTACTTCGGCAAGCCGATCCAGAAGCTAAGCCTGGCCGAGGCGGCGCTGCTGGCCGGCATCGTCCCCAACCCCAACGGCCTCTACTCGGTTTTCAAGCGGCCGCAGAGCGCCCGCAAGCGGCGGGACTTCGTGCTGCGGCGGATGCTGCTGCTCAGGTCAATCGGCATCGAGGACTACAAGCGGGCGCTGCAGGCGCCCCTACCCCAAAAAGCGGCCGACGCCGGCGCCGAGTCCCTGGGCGACTATTTTACCGAGGAAACGCGCAAGTACCTGGAAACCAAGTACGGCGACAACCTTCTCTACAAGGGCGGCCTGAAGGTGTTCACCACGCTCGACGCCGAGGCGCAGCGCTGGGCCGAGGAGGCCCTGCGCGAAGGGCTGCGGGCGCTGGACAAGCGCCGCGGCTGGCGCAGCCGCGAGAAGCTCTACAACCTGGCCGCCAACGGCCTGGACGTGGAGAGCTACGCGCTCCCGGCCTGGGAAAACGCCCGCCTCGAGGCCGGCCAGGTCCTGGAGGGCGTGGTCATGGAAGTCGGCCGCAACGCGGCCCGGGTGCGCATCGCCGGCCGCCAGGGCGAGCTGCCCGCCGCGGGCGCCAAGTGGACCCGGCTGCCCCTGGCCCGCCTGCTGAAGCGGGGCGACGTGGCCCTGTTCCGCATCCGGGCGCTCGACGAAAAGGGCGGCAAGCTGGAGCTGGAGCTCGAGCAGGAGCCGCAGGTCGAAGGGGCGTTCCTGGCCGTCGACAACAGGACCGGCGAGATCAAGGCCATGGTCGGCGGCTTTGACTTCGCCAAGAGCCGTTTCAACCGCGCCACCCAGGCCCTGCGCCAGACCGGCTCCACCTTCAAGCCCATCATCTACACGGCCGCACTGGAGAACGGCTTCTCGCCGGCCACCATCATCCAGGACGAGCCCTTCTCCTACGTCGACGAGTGGAGCGGCGAGCTCTGGGAACCGCGCAACCACAAGGGCGACTACCTGGGGCCGTTGACCTTGCGCCGCGGGCTGGAGCTCTCGCGCAACGTGGTCACGGCCCGCATCCTGCAGGCCATCACCCCCGAGGTGGGGGTGCGCTACGCCAAGAAGTTCGGCATCACCTCCGACCTGAAGCCCTACATGTCGCTGGGGCTGGGCGCGTTCGAGGTCACCCTCAAGGAAATGGTCGAGGCCTTCACCGTGTTCGCCAACCTGGGCACGCGCGTCAGCGCCTACTTCGTGCGCGGCATCCGCGACCTGGACAACAACATCATCGAGGAGAACGGCCCCGAGCGCCGGCAGGTCATCGAGAAGGAGACCGCCTTCGTCATGAATTTCCTGCTGCAGGGCGTGGTCAAGTCGGGCACCGGCTGGCGGGCGCGCAAGCTGCAGGCCCCGGTCGGCGGCAAGACCGGCACGACCAACGACTTCACCGACGCCTGGTTCATCGGCTTCACTCCCACCCTGACCGTCGGCGTCTGGGTCGGCTTCGACCAGAAGAAGAGCCTCGGCGAGGAGCAGACGGGCTCCGAAGCCGCATCGCCGATCTTCGTCGCCTTCATGGAGAAGTACCTGGAAAAGCACCCGGAGACGAACAAGTTCCAGCCGCCCTCAGGGGTCTACCTGATCGACATCGACAAGTACACCGGCAAGCTGCTGACTCCCGATTGCCTGTACCCGCTCAGCGAGGCCTTCCTGCCCGGAACCGAGCCCCTGGAGTACTGCAACGAAGAAGAGCACGAAAAAATCACCGACTATTTCAAGACCGGGGAAGACAGTTCGGACGATTAGCCCCGCCCGGGGCGCGCCTTCGCGTTCCGGCGCCCCTTATTTCTTGACCAGGAAGAAGCCGTAGAGCCACGCGCCCGGGGCGGCGACCTTGAGGCGGAAGAATTCCCGGTCGGCGGTCATCCCCCGGCCGGCCAGCCGCAGGCCGGAACCGTTCCTGGCCTTGGCGATGGCCAGTTCCTCGAACAACGGCTCCTTGCGTTCGTTGTGCACGGCAAAATAGGACTGCCCGTCGCGCTCGGCCAGCACCAGCCAGTAAACGCCGGCCGGGTACTCGCTGCCGGCGTGGATGAAGGGCTGGGGGATGCGGACCTTGTTCAGGTCGCGCCCCTGGACCGGGGCCGGGGGCGGCGCCGGCTGCTCTTCGGCCTGGGCCGGCTCAGCGGCCTGCACCTGGGCCTGTTCGTCAGGCTGGGTCGGGATCTCCTGCTGACCGGTAAGCAGCAGGGAAAACAGGACCAAAACGGCGCATACAATTGCTTTCCTCATCGGTTGCCTCTCCTTGGCAAAATTATAGGCGCTTGCCGCGACCCGTGTCAAGCCCGTCCCGGAGCGAAAAAAAAAGGGCCAGGTCGGGAGACCTGGCCCTTGCCTATCTGCCTGAAAGCGCCTAGAAAATGTAGCGGAAGCCGAGCAGCAGCTTGTGATGGTGCTCGAAATCGCGGTCCTCGGTGATCACCGGGGCGCGCAGTTCGCCGAAGAGCGAGCCGGTCGACTTGTTGTGGCGGAACAGGTTGAATCCCAGCTGGCCGACCAGGTCCAGGCCGCCCTTGCGCAGCTCGCGCTCCTTGGTGCTGAAGCCGAGGCCGCCCGCGACGTAGGCCGGGCCGGCGTTGAGGTTGAGCAGGGCGTTGCCCATGAAGAAGGACTTCCAGGGATCGCCCTTGACCGGCACGCCGCCGCCCAGGGTGAAGATGGCGTCGAGGGTGTCCTTGACCAGGTTGACCAGGAAGCCGGCGCGGGCCCAGACCATGCCGTTGTAGGCGACCTTCTGGCGGCCAGAGCGGCAGCGCGCCGTGGAGGGAAA
>CAYXCX010000252.1:0-3179 GCA_964463405.1 uncultured Clostridia bacterium | reverse complement strand
AAGTGACGAGTGACAAGTGACGAGTGACGGGGAAAGGCAATAGACCCGTTGATTGCCATGTTCTTTCACTTTTCACTATTGTTCGATCCGTGCTGCTCCCCGTCACGCGTCACGCGTTACGCGTCACGATCGTTCGTGAAGTGATTCCTTCTCATGGCGGGCACTCGCCGCAGACCGAGCGGAACAGCTCCGTGCTGAGGTAGCGCTCGCCGCGGTCGGGAAGGATGACGACGATGGTGCGGCCGGGGCGCTGGCGGGCGACGCGCCCGGCGCCGGCCAGCGCGGCGCCGCTGGACATGCCGCAGAAGATCCCGGCGCCGGTCGCCAGGCGGCGGCAGGCGGCGAACGCCTCCTCGTCGCCGACGCGCACGATGCCCGCCGGCACCCCGGGGTCCCAGATGGGGGGCACCCGCGACTCGCGCAGGTTCTTCAGCCCCTGGATGCGGTGGCCGACGTTGGGCTCGATTGCGAAGACCTCGCCGCCGGGCTTGGCCGCGGCGAGGAAGCGGCCGAGGCCCACCAGCGTGCCGCCGGTGCCGATGCCGGCCACCACGACGTCCACCTCGCCGCGGGTCTGGCGCCAGATCTCGGGTCCGGTGCCCTCCTCGTGGGCCAGGACGTTGGCCCGGTTGGCAAACTGGTCGGGCAGGAAGCAGGCGCCGGGGTCGGCGGCGGCCAGGGCAACGGCGCGCGCGATGGCGCCGTCGGTGCCCAGCCCGGCGGCCGTCAGCTCCAGTTCGGCGCCGAAGGCGGCCACGATGGCCCGCCGCTCCACCGAGGCGCAGGCGGGCATGACCAGGCGCACGCGGTAGCCCAGGGCGGCCCCGATCATGGCCAGGGCGATGCCGGTGTTGCCCGAGGTCGCCTCGACGATGGCCATGCCCGGGCGCAGCGCCCCGCTGCGCAGGGCCTCGCGGACCATGCGCAGCGCCGGGCGGTCCTTGATCGAACCCCCGGGATTGCCGCCTTCGACCTTGGCCAGCACGCGGGTGCGCGGCGGCAGGGCCAGCAGGCGGCTGACGTCGACCAGGGGGGTGTTGCCGATGGCGGAAAGAATGCAGGTCATGGGCTCTCCTCTAGAAATTGGAATCTTAAAAAAGAATGGGGGGTGGGGTGGAGTTCTAGCGGGCGGCGGGCAGCCCGCAACAGGAACAGCGCAGGCCGCGCCCCGGAAGGGGCGGGAGAGCCGGGCTGAAGCTGAACCGTTGCGTCATGTCCCGATCATACCATGGGTGGGGCTTGCGGGCAAGGATGATCATGGAGGGGTTCGTTGATTTTCCCCCTGCCATCGATTGGAAAGTCAAATATGGGTGAGAAGTGAAAGTTGAAAAGTGTGAGGCAAGGGATTGCTTAGTGCCCGTTATTGCCGCTTATAGTCCGGATGGGCTCATTCCCCTGGCTTTGCTAACGCTATCACGATCACTAACACTACTTGCTTGTTTCTTCGAGATACTTGTCCCGGCAGTCGGCCGAGCAGAAATGGATCGTCTCTTTCCCGTGCTGCATGGACAGCGCCTGGCTGCGCGGCACCCAGGTGGCGCAGACCGGGTCCTGCACCATCTCTTCGACCCGTCCGGCAGCGGAAGGGGGCGGCGGCGCCGGGGCAGCGTTCGGCCGGGGCCGCCTTTCCCGGAGGAGCCACTTGTAGACAAAGTAGACGACGGCGGCCAGGACGATGAGCTGGAGCATCAGTGGAGCCGCACCCCGCCCTTCTCGGCGGCGGCGCCGAGCTTGCCGCTCTCGACCAGCTCGGCGACGTGGCGGATGGACAGGTCCATGCGCGCGTCCTCGCGCAGGAAGGGGACGCGCCGGCGGATGAGCGACTTGACCCGCTCCAGCGGCGGCGAGCTCTTCTGCTCGTAGAAGTCCAGGGCCTGGGCCGCGGCCATCAGCTCGATGGCCAGGATCCAGCGCAGGTTGGCGATGATCTCGAGCGCCTTGCGAGCGCCGATGGTCCCCATGCTGACGTGGTCCTCCTGGTTGGCCGAGGTGGGGATGTTGTCCACCGAGGACGGGTGGGCCAGCGACTTGTTCTCCGAGGCCAGGGCGCTGGCCGTGACATGGGCGATCATGAAGCCGGAGTTGAGGCCGTTGTCGGCGACCAGGAAATTGGGCAGGCCCATGTTGGAGGCGGGGTTGATCAGGCGGTCGATGCGGCGCTCGGAGATGTTGCCCAGCTCGGTCAGGGCGATGGCCAGGAAGTCCATGGCGAAGGCCACCGGCTCGCCGTGGAAGTTGCCCCCCGAGAGGATGGCCCTGCGGTTGGGAAAGATCAGCGGGTTCTCGGTGGCCGAGTTCACCTCGATCTCGAGCACGCGGCGCACGTGCTTCAGCGTGTCGCGCACGGCGCCGTGCACCTGGGGGATGCAGCGCACCGAGTAGGCGTCCTGCACCTTCTTGCGCCCCTGGTGCGAGGCCCACAGCGGCGAGCCCAGGAGCAGGCGCTGCAGGTTGCGGGCGCTCTCCATCTGCCCGGGGTGGCGGCGCACTTCCTGGATCTCGTCGCAAAACGGCGAGGGATTGCCCAGCTGGGCCTCGAAGGTCATGGCCCCGGCGATGTCGGCGGCCTTGGCCAGGTTCTCGGCGGCCAGCAGGTTGAGGATGCCGATGGCGGTCATCACCTGGGTGCCGTTGATCAGCGCCAGCCCCTCCTTCTCCAGCAGGGTGAGCGGCTTGAGGCCGGCCCGGCGCAGCGCCGCCGCCGCGGCCATGGCCCGGCCGCGGTACAGGACCTCGCCCTCGCCGATGAGGGCCAGGGCCAGGTGCGAAAGGGGGGCCAGGTCCCCCGAAGCGCCCACCGAGCCCTTGGCCGGGATCCGCGGCACGACGTCCTTGTTCAGCAGGTCGAGCAGCAGCTGCACCACCTCGGGGCGCACGCCGCTGTAGCCCTTGGCCAGGACGTTGGCCCGCAGCAGCATGACGCCGCGGCTGACGTCTGCCGGCAGCCAGTCGCCGACGCCGGCGGTGTGGCTGCGGATCAGATTGCGCTGCAGGCGCTTCAGGTCCTTTTTTTCAATGCGCCGCTGGGCCAGGGCGCCGAAGCCGGTGTTGATCCCGTAATGGGGGCGGTCGTCGTGCAGGAACCCCTCCAGGACGCGGCGGCAGCGGCGCACCTTGGCGCGCGCCGCTGGCGCGAGCTCGACGCGGCGGCCGAGGCGGGCGACGCGGTCGAAGTCCTC
>CAYXCX010000251.1:0-3191 GCA_964463405.1 uncultured Clostridia bacterium | reverse complement strand
GCCGGCGCGGGGGTTGAAGGCGGCCTTGCCGAAATCGGGCTTGAACTCCTTTTTCTTCAGCTTTTCGGGCAGCCCCTCGTACTCGCCCTCGCGGATGTAGGCCAGGCTTCTCCTCTCGGGCGTGGCCGCCGCCTCCTCGTACAGGTAGACCGGGATGGCCAGTTCCTCGCCGACGCGCCGCCCCAGCCTCTTGGCGAGCTCGACGCAGTCGGCCATGGTCACGCCGGCCACCGGCACGAACGGGCAGACGTCGGTGGCGCCCATGCGCTGGTGGGCCCCCTTGTGCTTGGACATGTCGATGGTTTCGGCCGCCCGGCGGATGGCCTGGAATGCGGCCTCCTCGACCGCCTCGGGGCTGCCGGCGAAGGTGACCACGGTGCGGTTGGTGTCGCGGCCGGGGTCGACGTCGAGCAGCTCGACGCCGGCCACTTTCCTGATCTCGGCGGCGATGCCCTCGATGACGGCCGGGTCGCGGCCTTCCGAGAAATTGGGGACGCATTCCACGATGGGTTTCATTCTGGTTTTCTCCTTGTTTTCCGGTGGCGCGAGCGCCAGGACGCGATCTGGGCGTGGTCGCCCTCGAGCAGCACCGCCGGGACCTCGAGGCCGCGGTAGGCGCGCGGCTGGGTGTATTGCGGGAAGGCGACCTGGTCGCGGCGGTAGAACGAATCGGACTGCACCGAGTCGGGGTTGCCGACCACGCCCGGCAGCATGCGGCTGACCGCCTCGATGAGCGCCTCGGCGGCCACCTCGCCGCCCATCAGCACGTACTCGCCGAGCGAGATCTCCTCGTCGACCTGCTCGTCGATGAAGCGCTGGTCGACCCCCTCGTAGCGGCCGCAGACCAGGATCAGGTGGTCCAGGGCGGCCAGCTCCTGGACCCGCTTCTGCCGCAGCCGGCGGCCGTAGGCCGAGAAGAGGATCACCCGGCCGTCGCAACCGGCCTTCACCTGCTCGACGGCGCGGAACAGCGGATCGGGCATCAGCACCATCCCCGGCCCGCCGCCGAAGGGGCGGTCGTCCACCTTGCGGTGGCGGTCGCGGCTGAAGGCGCGCAGGTCGTGGACGTCGACGCGCAGCAGGCCGCTGCGCTGGGCCTTTTCCAGCAGGCCGAAGCCCAGGAAGCCGCGCAACAGGTCGGGAAAAATGGTGATGACCGAGATGTTCACCGGTTCAGCTCCCGCAGTCCGGCCGGGGGATCGATCACCAGAACCCCGGCATCGCGGTCGACGCTTGCCACCAGGCTTTCGTGCCAGGGGACCAGGATGACGCTCCCCGAGCCGTCGGCGATCTCCAGCACCCGGTTCAGCGAGTGGTCGGTCAGGGAAACGACCGTGCCCCAGAAATCGCCGCCGCGGTCGTACACGCGGAATCCCAGCACGTCGCCGCCGCCGCTGGTCCCGGCGGCGGCCGTCCCGGCCCAAAGAGCGCAGCCGACCAGGCGCAGGGCGGCGTCGATCGTGTCCACGCCGCGGAAGGCCACGACGGCGTCGGGCCCGCAGGCGGAAATGTCCTCAATGACGTGGGGGAACATGCGCTTGCTGGAATGCAGCTCAACCGGGCTGCCCGGCCCGGGCAGGGCGGCCCCGGGGACGAAACTGACGACAACGTGCCCTTTATTTCCTCTCGTGCGCGTGATTTTTCCGATCGGAAGCAACGACGGTCAATGCGGCTGCTGGTCGTGACTCTCGATGATTTCCAGGTTGAAGCGCCGCTTCTGCTTCATGCCGGCGGCGGCCAGGATGGTACGGATGGCGCGGGCGGTCCGGCCCTGCTTGCCGATTACCTTGCCCAGGTCGGACTGGTGCACGCGGAGTTCCAGGATGGTGGTCTGCTCGCCGTCGATTTGAGTCACCGTGACCTGATCGGGATTGTCAACCAGAGACTTGCACACCGTTTCCACGAGTTGCTTCACGTTGCCCTCCTTACTTCCCTGTATTTAGTTTCTTCACGAGCGACTTGACGGTCACCGAAGGCTGGGCTCCCTTGCGGAGCCAGCGGCCGTATTTTTCCATGTCGATCTTGACATGGGCCGGGTCGGCCAGGGGGCTGTACTGGCCGAGCAAGTCGATGTATCGCGATTCCCGGGGCTTTTCCCTGTCCACGGCGACGATGCGGTAGTGGGGCTTCTTTTTGCCACCGATTCTTGTCAGGCGGATGACGACCATGAATGTTGCTCCTCGTTGAACTTGCGAAGCCTCAATCTACCTTATTTTGCCGACCTTGTCAAATTTTTTGAGCATCTTGCGGAAAAAGGGCTTCTTGAAGTTCTTCTTCATTTCCAGGTAGCTCTTCAGCACCTGGTTGACCTCCGAAACCGGCCGGCCCGAGCCGCGGGCGATGCGCAGGCGGCGGCGGCCGTCGATGATCCTGGGATTCTCGCGCTCGCGGCGGCTCATGGACTCGATCACCGCCCGCAGGTGGCGCAGCCGCTTCTCGTCGAAGCGGACGTTGGCCAGGCCGCCCTGGCTGGGCAGCAGGCCCATGACGTCCTCCCGCGGCCCCAGCTTCTCGACCTGGCGCAGCTGGGCCAGGAAGTCGTCCATGCCGAACTCGTTCTCCAGCATGCGCCGCGACAGGTCCTCGGCCTGCTTCTCGTCGAACTGCTTCTGGGCCTTCTCGATCAGGGTCAGGACGTCGCCCATGCCCAGGATGCGGTCGGCCAGGCGGTCGGGGTGGAACGGCTGCAGGTCGCCGGGCTTTTCCCCGGTGCCGATGAACTTGATCGGCCGGCCGGTGACGCTGACGATGGAGAGGGCGGCGCCGCCGCGGGCGTCGGCGTCGAGCTTGGTGAGCAGGATGGAGTCGACGCCGACCGTGTCGGCGAAGCTCTGCGCCGAGCGCACCGCGTCCTGGCCGGTGAGGGCGTCGGCCACGTAGAGCGTTTCGGCCGGCTGCAGCGCCTCCTTGACGCGGCGCAACTCCTCCATCAGCTCGCCGTCGACGTGCAGGCGGCCGGCCGTGTCGGCGATGACGTAGTCGTAGCCGCTGGCCTGCGCCGCCTGGCGCAGCTCGCCGGCCAGGGCGGTCAGCTCGCGGCTCTGGCCGCGGAAAAAGGCGATCAGGTAGGTGTTGATCTCGCTCAGGCAGGCGACGACCTCGTCCTTGAAGGCGCTGGCGCGCAACGGCAGGTAGTCCGACCACTGCTCCTTGATCTTGGCGCTCTCAATCAGGAAGTAGTACAGGTAGAG
>CAYXCX010000250.1:0-3193 GCA_964463405.1 uncultured Clostridia bacterium | reverse complement strand
GGCGTGGATGAGCGAGGACTCCAGCTGCTTCAGCGCCGACACGTCCTCCATGTGGATGACCACGCCGCTCGGCTCGGCGGTGACCGGGTAGAAGGTGAAATTGGCCACCTTGAAGTCCTCCTCGCCGATAAAGACCTGCTCGTCATTCAGGTAGAGGGTCTTCTTCAGGATCATGACCTCCTTGATGGCGTCGCGGTACTTTTCGAACAGCGGCCGCAGGGCGAACAGGTTCTTGCCGAAGGCGCCGGCGAAGGGGACGCCGAGGATGCGTTCGGCGGCCGAGTTCCAGGTGGTGATCAGGCCGTGCTCGTTGAGCGAGATCACCGCGTAGGGGCTGGCGTTGATCAGCTTCTGCAGGAAGCCCTGCAGCGAGCGCAGCTGCGCCGTCAGGCTGCGCCATTCCGAAATGTCGCGCAGCATGATGATGCCGCCGATCACGCGGTCGCCGCTCTTGAGCGGCTCGACGATCAGGTCGACGTAGTTCTCCTCCTCCAGGAGGGGGTTGAGCGTGTTGATGCGGTGGACGCTGGCGCCGCCCTCCAGCACGCTGCGCACCAGCTCGTCAAAGCCGCTCTCCAGCGAGTTGTTGGCCAGGATGGAGTTGATGTTCTGGCCGATGACGCCGCCGCTTCCAGCCCGGATCAGGTCGCGGGCCTGCTTGTTGATGAAGGTGACGCGCAGCCGCCGGTCCACGATCAGGATCATCTCCGGGATGGACTGGAAGATCTGGCGCGAGAACAGGATCTGGTTCTTCAGGTCGAGCTCGGCCTTGCGCCGCTTGCTGATGTCGGTGATGACCGCCAGGAAGCCGCCGGCCCGCCCTTGCCCGTCGCGCAGCCGCGCGAGCGACAGGCTGACGTCGATTTTTTCGCCGCTGCGCAGGGTCAGCGTCGTTTCGCGCTCGGAGAGCGAATCGTTCGCCTTCAGCTCCGCCGTCGCCTGGCGCCGGAAGGCGCGCTCGAAAAAATCGCCGGCGCGCAGCGCCGGGACCTCTTCCGGTCCGATCTGGAAGCGGCGCAGGCCGGCGTCGTTGATGAACGTCGGGCGCAGGCGCGCGTCGAGGACGACGATCAGGGCCGGCGCCGTGCGCATGAGCGCATCCAGTGTTTGCCGCGCTTCGCCGCCGGAGGCCGCCTGGGCTTGCAGGCGGCCGGCCGCCGTCGCCAGGCTCGAGCGCAGGCGGTCGATCTCGGGAAAGACGCGCGCCCGGCGCGGCGGGCGGCCGCCGGCCGCCGGCTGGGCGAACAGCCCCGCGTCGATCCGCGCCAGGGGGGCCAGGAGCGAACGCTGCAGGAACAGGAACAGCAGGAGCAGCCCGGCCGTCAAGGGCAGGAGGGAGTGCAGCACGAACCCCCGGGCCGCGGGGACGCGCCCGCCCCGCAGCCAGGCCGAGGAGCGCAGCGTCTGCACGGCATGCCAGCCGGTTTCAGGCTGCCGGGCGGTTTGCAGGGCCACCGCCTCGCCGTCGATGCGCAGCAGGCGCTCGGCGGGAAAGGCGCGCTCGCCGGCCAGGATGGCGGCCACCCGCTGGTCGAGCGGCCCGGCGGCCGCCGGCGTCGCGGCGGCATTCCCGCCGCCGGCGTTCGGGTCGTTGGCCAGGACGACGCGGAACGTCTCGTCCATGAAAAAGAGGCTGGCGCCCGCTGCGTCGGGTTCGAGAAGCATCCGCTCCAGCAGCGGCGACAGCTCGATGTCGTGGCCGGCCACGCCCAGGAACTGGCCCCCGGCGAAGACCGGCAGGGTGGCGCTGAGCAGCCAGCGGCCCAGGGCGGCATCGTAGCGCGGCTTGGCAAAGCGGACGGCGCGGCCGGGATTGCGCGCCGGGGCGGCATTGAGAAAAAGCGGGTCGGCGGCGATGCGGGTTCCGGGCGGCGCGGCCAGTGCCTTGCCGGCCGGGGTCGCGGCCAGCCAGTTGTCGGCGGCAAGGAAAAAACGGCCGGCCAGCGGGGAAGGCTCGGGGAGGGCGTCCCGGCGCAGGCGCGCCAGAACCGCGGCGGCGGCGACCGCCCGCGCCGGGGGTGCGGCCAGGCCCGGGGCCAGGATGCCGGCGGCGCTTTCGCCGTCGCCCACGGTGAAAGGCAACGGCTCAGCCGCGGCCGTTGCGTCCGCTGCCTCCGCGGCGGAAGCCATTTCCCCGCGCAGCAGGCGGGCGCTGGCCGCCAGCGCCTGGCGGTGCGCCGCCCAAAGTTCGTCCGCGCGCCGCCCTTGGGCGCGGAACAGGAGTCGGCCGGCCTGAGCCAGGTCGCGCTCGAGACGCTTTTGCTCCAGGGCGCGCTGGCGCTGGAACTGGGCGGCGGCGACCAGCAAGAGCACCGCCGCCAGCACCAGCGACAGCCTGCCGGAAAGCGTTTTCATGGGTGCGGCTGGACGGAGCTAGGGCGCCTCAGCTTTCCGCTTCCTGCCCTTCGTACACGACCTTGACGCCTTCGATCTTTTTTTGGATGGGATAGGTTCCCAGCAGGACCTGGCCCGAATTCTTGCTCTTGGCGTACACCTTGACGTTGACGGGCTTCCAGTTGGGCATGTTCTTGATGAACGCCGCCTTGGATGTCGCCCGGGAGCCGTAAAAGCCCTTGACGAAGATCTCGTCGCTCACCTCGCCCGGCGCCAGGGGGCGCTTCACCGCCTCGACGAAGCCGTCGGTGAGATTCTCCCCCGTATCCGCGAACAGGAAGATGCAGTTGAAGCCAACGTATTGCAGGGGGCGCTTGCCGGTGTTCTTGATCTTGAAGGAAAAGGAGGGGACGATGGTCGCCTCGTCGGGGCGGACCATCTTGTCGACCCAGATCGAATCGTGCCACACGACCTGCACCGACTCGGCCACCTCCTTGTCGGTCATGGTGTCCTCGATCACCGTCTTGTAGAACAGCAGGGCCAGGGCGATGCCGACCGCGACCAGCAGGATCGAGGCCCAGAACTTGCCGTTCTGGTAAAGCGGCTTTTTTTCGCCGATCTCCTGGAACAAACCGTTGTTTTCGCTCATGCTCTTCTCCTTGCCCGCGTTATATTATATTTTATTTCATTATTCAAGCCGGGAATTTCCCGGTGCAAAAAGGGGGGCCGTCGCCGGCCCCCCGGGGGAAAGGCTTGCGGTCGGCGGCTCAGACCACGCCGTAGGCCAGCATGGCCTTGGCCACCTTGATGAAGCCGGCGACATTGGCGCCGGTCAGGTAGTCGCCCCTGCCGGCGTATT
>CAYXCX010000249.1:0-3206 GCA_964463405.1 uncultured Clostridia bacterium | reverse complement strand
GCAGCGGCGAGACGATCGACAGCTTCATCGCCGACCTGACTGTGGCCATGGCCACCGGCCACCTGAAGACCGGCGCCCCCTGCCGCGGCGAGCGGGTGGAGAAGTACAACCAGCTGCTGCGCATCGAGGAGGAGCTCGGCGCCAAGGCGGTCTATGCCGGGCGCAAGGCATTCGTGCGCTGAACCACCAAAGCAAATCGGTAGAAGAGTTGATGGGTAGAAGGGTAGAAGGGGTACGAGAAGCGCAATAGGTCGCGGTCAGGGCCGTTGCCCCATCCAAGAACAGACGGGCAAATGGGTAGAAGAGTAGATGGGTAGAAGGGGTAAGAGAAGCGCAATAGGTCGCGGTCAGGGCCGTTGCCCCATCAACTCATCTACTCATCTACGAGAAGGTCTTGTAGGACGAAATCTGGGGAAGATCCTCGCCATGAAGTTCCTGGGCGATTTCCTGCCCATCGCCCCGGTGCTCATCCTCTTTTACGCCGCCAACGGCCTGAACTCGACGCAGATCTTCACCATCCAGGCCATCTTCCACCTCGGGGTACTGCTCCTGGAGGTGCCCTCGGGCTACCTGGCCGACGTCATCGGCCGCAAGAAGACCCTGGTGTTCGGGGCGGTCTTCTACCCGCTCGGCGTGGCGGTGTACGCGCTGGGGCACAGCTTCGCCGCCTTCGTGCTCGCGGAACTGGCCTGGGCGGTCAGCGTCAGCATGCGCTCCGGCTGCGACTCGGCGCTGCTTTTCGACAGCCTGGTACAGCTCGGTCGCGAAGGCGAGTACAGGCGCTATGAGGGGCGCTGCGCCCTGTTCGCCCGCAGCGGCACCGCCGCTTCCTCAGTTGCCGGCGGCCTGCTGGCCTCGGTCTTCCTGCGCCTGCCCTTCCTGGTCAACCTCGGCGTCGCCCTGCTCATGCCGCCCCTGGCCATCAGCCTGGCGGAGCCCGAACGCGAAAAACGAGCCGGCCAGGAGCCGCTGCGCGACATTCTGCGCATCTGCCGCAGCTGCCTGCGGCAGGCGCATATCCGGCCGCTGATCCTGGCCTGCGGCGCACTGATGGCCAGCCAGCTGACCGCGCTGTGGGCCTATTTTCTCCTCTACCAGGAACTGGGCATCGGCGTGGGCTGGTTCGGCGTGCTGTTCGCCGTTTTCCAGCTGGCCGGCGCCCTGGGCGGCGGCCGCGCCCACGCCTTCAGCGAACGTTTCGGGGCCAGAACACCCTTGTTCCTGGCCCTGCTCAGCCCGTTTTTCTACATCCTGCTCGGCCTGTTTCCGAGCCCGTGGTTGCTGCCTCTGGTTCCGGCCAACGCCCTGCTCTGGAACCTGGCCTACCCGGTGCTGCTCGAGCGGCTGAACCTGGCCGTGGCCTCCGACGTGCGCGCCACCGTCCTGTCGCTGGCCGGCATGGCCGGCAGCGTGATCTTCATTGTCGTCTCGCCGCTCTTCGGCCGCCTGGTGGACGCGGTCTCGCTTTCGGCGGCGTTCGTCGCCCTGGGGATCGCCTTTTTCATCTTGGGCGCCTGGCTGCTGGCGGCCATGCTTAGGAACTGGCAGGAAGGAGAGGCAAGGGAAAAGGCAAAAGTAAAAGAGGAGCTGCAAAGAAATCATTATGGAAAAGGGCAATAACGATCTCATAAGGCGAAAGGCAAAAGGCAAAAGGCAAAAGGCGAAAGGCAAAAGGCAAAAGGCGAAAGGCAAAAGGCAAAAGTGAAAAGCCCTGTTCCCCGGCACTCCAGTGTTTTTTTTAGCTCGTCATTTGCTGTTCCTAACACTAACACTAACACTAACACTAAGAGCTCGGTTTGCTCTTTTCTTGATCGCCCAAAGCTCTTTTTGCATAAGGGGGGACGATGAAGGATTTGACGTATTCCATAGCCCCAGAAGTATTTGCGGCATTTCCTGAATACCGCCGCGGGGTGGTCGTCGCCCGCGATGTGCGCAACGGCGATTCGCCCGACGAGCTGGTGCGGATGCTGAGGGAGGCAGAGGCAAGGGCGCGGGAGCGCCTGCACATCGATACGCTGACCGCCGAGCCGCGCCTGGCCTCCTGGCGCGAGGCCTTCCGCAGCCTGGGCTTCAAGCCGGGCGATTTCCGGCCGTCGATCGAGGCGCTGCTGCGCCGGGTGCTGAAGGGGCAGGACCTGCCCGCCATCAACGCCCTGGCCGACATCGGGACCATCGTTTCGCTGCGCCACCTGCTGCCGGTGGGCGGCCACGCCATCGACGTGCTGGCCGGCGATATCGCCCTGTGCCCGGCGGCGGGGAGCGAGGAATTCATCCCGTTCGGCTCGGAGCGGATGGAGCATCCCGCCCCGGGCGAATTCATCTTCGTCGAGGGAGAGAAGGTCCTGACGCGGCGCTGGATCTGGCGCCAGGCCAACCATACGCTGCTGCTGCCGGAAACAACCGTTGTCGAGTTCAACCTCGACGCACTGCCGCCGGTTTCCGACGCGGACCTGCAGGCGGCGGCCCGTGATGCGATGGAACTGGTCGGCCGCTTTTGCGGCGGTTCCAGCCGTTTCACGGTCCTGAAGCGCGAGAGCCGGGCCCTGAGTCTTGCTTGACCGGCTTCAGCCGGGCGTTTTTTCGGGAAAGGGGCAAAACCTTCCCCGGGTCGCCGGCGTATATGACACTTGGGTAAAAAATTCAATAATTTGAATCATGATCGGGGCAGAAATTTGGTTTGCGCATTCAATTCACGTCATAAGGAGAGGCAAATGAAACGCAAGAGCATGGGGACTGCCGCCATCCTGGCGGTCCTGCTGGCGTTGACCGCCGGCGGCGTCCTGGCCGCCCAGGGCATGGACAAGATGAAGGCCCAGGTCCACGAGCGAACGCTGAAGAACGGCATGAAGTTCATCGTCATGGAGCAGCACGAGGCGCCGGTGGCCTCGTTCCACGTCTACGCCGACGTGGGCAGCGCCCAGGAGTCGTACGGCATCACCGGCATTTCGCACATCCTGGAGCACATGGCCTTCAAGGGCACGACCACCGTCGGCACGAAGGACTACGCCGCCGAGTCCAAGGTGCTGGACGAGCTGGACCGGGTCTACGAGCAGCTGGCCCGCGAACAGTCGCGGATGAAACCCGACGGGAAGCGCGTCAGCGAGCTGCAGGCCCGCTTCGAGGAGCTGCAGAAGCAGGCCAAGGAGTTCGTCGTCAACAACGAGTACTTCGACATGGTCATGCAGCAGGGCGACGCCGGCGTCAAC
>CAYXCX010000248.1:0-3234 GCA_964463405.1 uncultured Clostridia bacterium | reverse complement strand
CTATTCGCACATGATCGACGCCGCCCTGTACCTGCCCGACTATCCCCTGGGCCACCTGATCGCCTTCCAGCTGGAGAGCTACCTGCGCGGCAAGAGCCTGGGCCGCGAGATGGAGCGCATGTGCCGGGCAGGGCGCCTCTCCCCGCAGCAGTGGATGCAGGAAGCGGTGGGCCGGGAGATCTCGGCCGAGCCGCTGCTGGCGGCGGCGCGCGAGGCGCTCAGCGCGATCAAGAAGTAATTCTCGTGACGCGTAACGCGTGGCGCGTGACGCGGAGCAGCCCTGATTCGCCAATGAATTTTTATTTCCCCATGCTCGTCTCTTCCTCTTTCATTCCAAGAAACTGGCCCCCAATGCTCTGATATGCCAAAACGATAGGGCTTGAATGAATTGCCTTTGCAATCGATTTCTCAGATAGAAGTTCGTTCGTTTGCCGTTACGCGTCACGCGTTACGCGTTACGCGTCACGATAGTTCGCGGCTTCATGCTGAACGATTCTCAGGAAATTGGCGAGTAACTTCACCCCCAGCTCCCCAGACCTCTCGGGATGAAACTGGACGCCGAACAGTGGCCACTCCTTGTGGGCGATCGCCTCGACCAGCCCGGAGCCGCTTTCGGCCAGGAGGGTAAAATTCCGCTCCAGGGCCGGATCGCGGGCGACGATCTCCTCGTGGCTTTCATGCATCGGGAAACAAGCGGGGAAGCCTGAAAAAATCCCGCCGCCGGCGGCTACCCTGACCGTTTCCTCGCCCAGGTGGCTGGCCAGGTCGCGCCGCACGCACGCTCCGAAGGCGGCGGCCAGGGCCTGGTGGCCGTAGCAGACGCCCAGCAGCGGCTTGCGGCTGGCGGCCAGGAATTCCAGCAGCGAGGGTTCGACCTCGCCGGCGCCGACCATTTTTTGCGACCCGGAAAGGATCACGGCGGCGTACTCCCCGCTGCCGGGCCAGGCGCGACTGGCAAGGGCTTCGCGGACGGCGAACTTCTCCCTGCTGGCAGCGAACGCCTGCTCCAGCCACGCGCGGTAGCCGGCGATCTTCTCGGCCGCCCCTTCCCGGTAACAGTTCACCAGCAGGAGTTCACGCCTCATGCCCCTCCTTGCCCAGCCATTATACACTATGGCGCCCGCAGCCGTTTTCCTGTCCGGTAATGGCCGCAAGGAATGTTCTTGAACCGGCTGGCGCTTCCCGGCAATGATGCGCCGCAACTGTCCAGATTTGCGACATACTCCTGGCTGGACATTTCTACAAAAGAATCTTCCCTTTTTTCTCTGCCCAACATCCCAATTTTGAACAATAACACCAATGAGGTAATGTTTATGATTCGGCCGATAACACTGAAAAATCGAAAGCTTTGTTCAAAAATGAAACAGCCGCCGCGCAAAAACGTCAAGTGACGACGAAGCCGATGCACAATTTATCCTATCCTGTAGCCGTTTTTGCCCATCTTCCCATTTTGGCATGGCCTCTGCTTTGACATGTTCTCATAAAAAGGAGCGGTCATGCCCAAACGGAACATCGCAGAAGACATTTTTCGCCATATCGTGAGCCTTCCCGAATCGCAGGTCGCAGAATTGTCTATCTCGAAGCTGGCCCGGCAGTTCGAAGTCAGCCGCTGCCACATTTCGCGTCGCTTCCACAAGCAGCACGGCATGACCCTGGCCCAGTTCATCCAGCGCCGCAAATTGCTGCTGGCCGAGCGTTTCCTGCTGCGGGAGCCCCGGCTGTCGATCAAGTCCCTGGCGACGCGCATCGGCTATGCCGATTATCAGTACTTCATCGCCCGCTTCCGCGCCGAGTGGGGCCAGACGCCGGGACGCTACCGCAAGCTGGCCGGCCGCGAGCCGCTCCGGGCAATCTAAAAGCATTTTCCCATAAGAAGTGATAAGGGGCGTTCCGCGGGCTAGGCAAAAGGTAAAAGAAAAAAGTAAGGAAAGAGATTCCTTGAATGCCCCCTCCTACCACTACCACTATCACTATCACTATCACTAAAAGTTCATTCAGATTTTTGTTTCTTTGCATTTCTTGCTGACACTGTCACTGATGGTTCGCCAAGTTTCTTGCTAACACTAACACTAACACTAACACTAACACTAAGAGCTCTTTTAGATTCTTGCCGACTTAATCATTGGCTCCGCTCGCTGATCGAGCCATGGACTTTCCTGAGCCGGCGGGCTATTTTTTTCTTGATCTTCTCGTACCTGGGCGGCGGCCCGTTGCGCACCTCCCGGCCGTCGATGAACAGGGCGTCGTTCATCCCCCACTCCAAAAAGACGGCGCGGTCGCAGGTGCGGATTTCCCTGAACTCGACCCTGTCGCCGAGTTCGGCGGCGGCGCGGCGGGCGCGCTCATGCACCATGCTCATGGCCGGGCACCAGCCGTTCAGCAGGCCGGTGACCACCACCCTGCCCGGCTCGGCCTGCGGCTTCTTCCTGGGGCGGATCCATGACGGCGGCAGGGCATCGTCGCTGAAGGGCTTCCACATCAGGGCCATCATTCCCAGTCTGTCGGCCTTGCGGTAGCCGTGCTTCCTGAACCAGGAGGCGCGCATCCAGAAGGGCAGCGTCACCCCCCAGGCAGCCATGCCCCTGGCGCCGAGCGCCCGGGCATCCTCTTCTGCAGCCGCCAGCAGCGCCTTGCCCATCCCGCGCCTGCGGAAATCCCCCCGCCCCTGCTTGTGGCCGTGCACCCAGATGCAGAGAACGAAATAGAGCCCCTCCCCTGCCGCGGGAGAGTCACCGATCGGCACGTACTGGATCATGCCGCCGGCCGTTCCCCGGTCGTCGACGGCCAGCTTGACCCGCAGCCCCTGCTCCTTGCAGCGCTCGTACCACCTGCGCTTGTGGTCTCCGGCTTCCCTAATCTCATCCGACCACTCCTCGAGGCAGAGGCAATACTCGTCGACGCGCTCGGGAGTCAAATCAATGATGCGCACGGCGCCCTCCCCGCAGAGGTGAAAAGTGAGAAGTGAAGAGTGCAAGGGTCTGCCATGAGTCCTGCAAGCACAGCCTCTTTCGCCTCGCAGTCTCCTTCACTTTTTCACTCATCTTCACGGCACCATTATACAAAAGCGGGAAACAATCTGCCATTGCCGGCCGCGTCCGTGGCAATCCCGAGTGGCGCGTGGGAGAAACTCCCATTTGCTCCGTTACAATGTCGAGTTCGCCAAGTTTCTTCCTAACACTAACACTAACACTAAGAGATCGTTAAGCTGGTTCTTAATTACTGCGCATTGTCCCC
>CAYXCX010000247.1:0-3239 GCA_964463405.1 uncultured Clostridia bacterium | reverse complement strand
AGGAAGTAGCGGATGGCGTCGGGGCTGAAGTGCTTGAGCAGAATGTGCGGGTCGAGGACGTTGCCCGTCGACTTGGACATCTTCTTCTCGTCCTTCAGCCACCAGCCGTGGATCAGCTCCTTCCTGGGCAGGGGCAGGCCGGCGGCCATCAGGAAGGCCGGCCAGTAGACGGCGTGGTACTTGAGGATGTCCTTGGCCATGATGTGCAGGTCGGCCGGCCAGAACTCGCGGAAGCGCTCCCCCTGCTGAAGGTAGTCGATGGCGGTGATGTAGTTGGACAACGCGTCGAACCAGACGTAGATGGTCTGCTGCGGGTCGCCGGGCACGGGGACGCCCCACTTGACCGTCGAGCGGGTGACGCTCAGGTCGCGCAGCCCCATCTTGACGAACGAGACCACCTCGTTCATGCGCGAGCGCGGGGTGACGAAGTCGGGGTTCTCCTCGTAGAACTGGAGCAGCCTGGCGCCATAGGCCGAGAGGCGGAAAAAGTAACATTTCTCGCTGACGCGGTTGTCGGTGGGGCGGCCGCAGTCGGGGCAGGTCCGCTTGCCGTCGGCCGTCTCCTCCACGCTCTCGGGGATGAAGTTCTCGCAGGCGATGCAGTAGTGCCCGGCGTACTCGCCGAGGTAGATGTCGCCCCGCTCCATGACCCGGGAAAAGATCTTCTGCACGCCCTGGACGTGGGCCGCGTCGGTGGTGCGGATGAAGGCGTCGTACTCGACGTTCAGCGTCCGCCAGAGCCGCTTGAAGTGCTCGACCATGGCGTCGGCGAGCTGCTTGGGCGTCAGCCCCTGCCGGGCGGCGCTGCGCTCGATCTTCTGGCCGTGCTCGTCGGTGCCGGTCAGGAACAGGACGCGCAAGCCGCGCTGCCGCTTGCAGCGCGCGATGACGTCGGCCAGGATGGTGGTGTAGGCGTGGCCGATGTGCGGCACGTCGTTCACGTAGTAGATCGGGGTGGTCAGGTAAAACTTCTCCATCGCGTCTCCTGCCTGGCCGGCGAAGCGGCCGCCAGGGGGGGATTATAGCATAAAAAAAGCGGCCGGCTCAGAAGCGGATCTTGAGCGGCTTGGTGTCTTCCTTCTTCTTGACGTCGGGTTCGGCCGCGGCCTGGGGCGGCGGGGATTCGATGCGGGCCAGGGGCTGCTCCGCGCCCTCGGTCGTGGCGCTGGCCCGCTGCCACATGGCGGACAGCTTCTTCTCCAGCGCCTCCAGCGCCGGGATGCTCTCCTTCTCCACTTCGCGCTCGGCCTCGCGCACCAGGGCGGCGATCTCGGCCTTCATTTCCAGGGGCAGGCCGCTGCCGCGGCTGAGCTGGTTGAGCGAATAGATCTGGTTGATGACCTTGTTCTTCTTGTGGATGGCCTCGCGCTTTTTCAGGTCGATGTCGGAGAGCTTCTTCGCCTCCTCGCGCAGCTTTTCCACCTCTTCCTTGCTCAGCAGGCCCGACTGCGAGATCAGGACTTCCTTCTTGTTCTTGCTGGAGAGGTCCATGGCCGAGACGTTCATGATGCCGTTGATGTTGATGCTGAAGGTGACCTCGATGCGCGGCGTGCCGCGCGGGGCGCGCTTGATGTCCAGCAGGGTGAACTTGCCCAGCAGCTTGTTCTCCTCGGCGATCTCGCGCTCGCCCTGGTAGATCTCGATGTCGACCTCGGCCTGGTTGTCCTCGGCGGTGGAGAAGACCAGGCTGCGGCTGGTGGGAATGGTGGTGTTGGCGTTGATGATGCGGGTGAAGGCGCCGCCGAAGGTCTTGACCCCCAGCGACAGCGGCGTCACGTCGAGCAGCAGGATGTCCTTGCTGTCGCCCTTGATGATCGCCCCCTGGGTGGCGGCGCCCATGGCCACGATCTCGTCGGGGTTGACCTTGCGGTTGGGCTCGCGCTTGAAGAACTCCTTGACTTTCTGCTGCACGTAGGGGATGCGCGTCGAGCCGCCGACGAGCAGGAACTCGTCGATGTCGGCGATGTTCAGGCTGGCGTTTTGCAGCGCCCGGGCGCAGATTTCCAGGGTGGATTCGACGTCCTTCTTGACAAGGTTCTCGAACTCGCTGCGGCGCAGGTATTTGATCAGGTGCAGCGGGCCGTCCTCGGACTCGGCGATGAAAGGCAGGTTGATCTCGCACTCGTCCACGGCCGACAGCTCGATCTTGGCGTTTTCGGCCGCCTCGCGGATGCGCTGCAGCGCCGCCTTGTCGCGGCCAAGGTCGATGCGGTGCTCCTGGGAAAAATCGCGGGCCAGCTTCTGGCTCAGGGCGATGTCGAAGTTGTTGCCGCCCAGGTGGGTGTTGCCGGCGGTGGCCAGCACCTTGATGACGCCGTTCTGCACGTCCAGCACCGAGATGTCGATGGTGCCGCCGCCAAAGTCGTAGACGATGATCTTGGCCTTCTTCTTGAGGTCGATGGCGTAGGCCAGCGAGGCGGCGGTGGGCTCGTTGATGATGCGCTTGACGGTGAGGCCGGCGATGCTGCCGGCGTCCTTGGTGGCCTGGCGCTGCGAGTCGTTGAAGTAGGCGGGGACGGTGATGATCACGCTGTCGATGGGGTCGCTCAAGAAGCGGTCGGCCGCCTCGCGCAGCTTGAGCAGGATCATGGCCGAGATTTCCTCGGGGGAGAAAATCTGGTTGTTGACCTCGATGCGCAGCAGGTCTTCGCCATGGCGGATGATGTGGAAGGGGAACTCGTTGAGGTAGGGCTCCACCTCCGAGTACCTCTTGCCCATCAGCGTCTTGACCGAAGAGATGGTGTTCAGGGGGTTGGTGATCATCTGGCTCTTGGCCGGCTGGCCGACCAGCCGCTCGCCGGTGGAGGTGAAGGCCACGATCGAGGGCAGCAGCCGGTGGCCCTCGGGGGTGAGGATGATCTCCGGGGTGTTCCCCTCCAGGTAGGAGATGGCCGATTTGGTGGTCCCCAGGTCGATGCCGAGTATTTTGCCCATGGCAAAAAATCTGTAGCATACGGATTTTCAATTGTCAATCGGGGATTGCCCGTTTCGCCGCGCCGGGCTCTTGACTATTCCCGATTTTTGGGCTATCATGCCGTACGATGCCGGGATAGCTCAGCAGGTAGAGCGGTAGACTGAAAATCTGCGCGTCCGTGGTTCGATTCCGCGTCCCGGCACTTTCTTTTCTTACTCCTCTCCCAAATTCGTGCCGAGTTCGAGTTTTCAGGCGTGAGATCCGGCGGGACCGAAGCATCACATTCCAACGGCCAAATGGCCAGAATGAATAAAGGATCCCTGTT
>CAYXCX010000246.1:0-3240 GCA_964463405.1 uncultured Clostridia bacterium | reverse complement strand
TGGCGAAGCGCATGGTGCAGCTCTACCCGCGCCTGGCGTCGCTGCGCGTGCGCCGCTCCTGGCGCGGCCAGTACCCCATGACCCCCGACGGCTTCCCCATCGTCGGCCGCGACTCAACGGTCGCCAACTGCATCCACGCCGTGGGCATGTGCGGCCAGGGCTTCATGCTCGGCCCCGGCCTGGGCGAGCTGCTGGCGCGCATCGCGCGCAACGGCGAAACCGCCGACGACCTTCGCATCCTGCAGAGCTTCCTGCCCGGGCGGGAATTCAAGGGAGTCGAAGCGCTGAAGTAGCAGAAGAGAGTGATAGTGTTAGTGATAGTGTTAGTGAAGAAAAGAGTCCACTCAAGAGAGGCTCTTCTGGCGGGCCGTAATTCCGCATTTCAAATTCCAATTCCCTGACGAACACTTTTTCCAAAGCAGCAAGAAGTTCCTGAAGGGCTTTCGATTGGGAAACCGGAATTTGCTGCTTGGGGTTTAGAGTTCAAGTCTTAGTATTTTCCTGTCTGACCCTCTGTAGTCGACCGCAAACCCTCAACCGTTTGCTATTTCTCATCGCTTATTACCCATCACGCATAACGCAGCAAATAGTTTGTTTTTGCCTGTAACTACCACTATCACTATCACTACCACTTTCCTCTCAACTGGCAAAAATCCTGAATCCCATCGCAAAAACAGCAGAAAAAACGATGCTCCACAAAACCGACCCCGCGGCCAGCCAGGGGAGCAGGCGCCGCGGCGGCGCGCCCAGCACCAGGCCCAGGGCGGCGCCCAGCGGCGAGCCGACCAGCAGCGGCGCCAGCAGCCCCCAGCCGGCGACTCCATGGCGCTGCCAGACGCGCCAGAGCAGCCCGCCCTGCGCCTCGAGTTGCTCGCGCTTCCTGCGCTTCTGCAGCCAGGCCTTCACCCGCTCGCCCAGCAGGACGACGGCCGTGCCGCCGCTGACGGCGCCGGCGGCGGCGACCAGGCAGACCAGGACCGGGTTCAGTCCCATGGCCATGCCGGCCGGGGCGGCGGCCCAGAGCTCGGCCACGCCCAGGGCGAAAAGGACGACCAGCTTCCAGAGCATTATTTGACTCCCTGCGCGCCGCCATTGTATCCCGCCGGCCTTGGCGAGTAAACCGGCGCCGCCGCAATTGCTTTTTGCCCGAGTTTGCGGTATTTTTGTCTTTCGCCGCTGGCGGCCCCTCGCGCATCGCCTCAGCAAGGAAGCGGCACGATACCTTTCCGCGGTAGGAAAAATGGTCCGTGAACTCAGGATCCTGTTCATGGCCGCAGTCATCGCCCTTGGCGCGGCCCAGCCGGCCCAGGCCGAGGAGAACCGGGACGCGGCGCGCCTGAAGCTCTACTTCTGGGAGCGGGTGCGTCAGGAGAGCTGGGACAACGCCATGAGCCTGGACGATTCCGGAACTGACTCCAGCGCCTACCTGCGCCTGCGCACCAGCCTCGGCGCCCTGTGGACGCCGGGCAAGTCCTGGGCTGTCCACCTGCGCCTGACCAACGAGAACCGCGTTTACCTGGCGCCGAAGCTGGACCCGCGGCTGAAGACCGACTTCAACATCCACGAGGTGTTCTTCGACCAGCTGTACTTCAAATGGACGAGCCTGCGCCGGCCGGGCCTCTTCCTCACCCTGGGCCGCTTCGACATGATGTTCGGCGAGGGCTTCCTGGTCATGGACGGCGGGCCGCTCGACGGCTCGCGCTCGGCCTATTTCAACGGCCTGCGGCTGGATTACGCGCTGAAGAACAAGAACAACCTGACCTTCTTTTTTGTCCGCCAGCCCCACACCGACACGCTGCTGCCCGTCGTCAACGACAAGGGGCAGGCCATGGTCGAGAAGGAGGAGCACGCCGTCGGCGCCCACTACAGCGGCAAGCCGAAAAGGACCGGGCTCGAAGCCTACCTGTTCCGCAAGGACGCTTTCGCCTTCGGCCCGCTGCCCGGCGGCGCCCTGCACGTGGCCGGCGGACGCCTGGCCCACCCGTTCACGGCCAAGCTGTCGCTGACCGCCGAGGGGGCCTTCCAACTCGGGACGCTCGGCGGCAGGAACCGCCGCGGATTGGGCGGCTATTTCCACCTCGACCACAAGCCGGGCCGGCGCTTCCCGGTGCCGGCGCAGCTGACCCTGGGCGGCATCTACCTCAGCGGCGACGACCCGGCCACGCCGCGCCACGAGGGCTGGGACGCCGCCTTCAGCCGCTGGCCAAAATGGAGCGATTCGCTGATCTACCTGATGGCGAAGGAGACGCGGGTGGCCGACTGGACCAACTTCGTCTCCCTCTACGGCCAGCTGCTTTTCGAGCCGGCGGAGAAGGTGAAGCTCAGCCTGGCCTGGCACAGGCTCGCGGCCTCCGAGATTTGGGCCACGTCGGCCCTGCTCGCCGGCCCGGGCAGGCGGCGCGGCAGCCTGCTGATCTCCAGGGTCGCGTACGACGTCTCGCCGCAGCTGGCCGGCCGCCTGATCTGGGAGTACTTCCGGCCGGGCGATTTCTACGCTGCCGGCGCCGACCCCTTCCATTGGCTCCAGTTCGAGCTGTTTTTCCGCTTTTAATCCAGCGAGGAGGAACGCATGACACTGAAGATCACGGTCCTGGCCGCCTACGTGCTGACCATCGTGGCCATCGGCGTCTTCCGCGGCAGGAAGACCACATCGTTCAACGACTTTTTTCTGGGCGGCGGCAAGATCGGCCCCTGGATGACCGCCTTCACCTACGGCGCCGCCTATTTTTCCGCGGTGATCTTCATCGGCTTCTCGGGCAAGATCGGCTGGCAGTTCGGCTATTCCGGGATATGGATCGCCGTGGGCAACACCCTGGTCGGCGTGCTGGCCGTCTGGGCGCTGCTGGGCTGGCGCGTCAAGAAGATGGCCACGGAATACCAGGTGGCCACCATGGCCGAGGACCTGGAAAGGCGCTACCAGAGCCCCTTCATGAAGATCTTTTCCTCCCTGGCCGTCTTCGTCTTCTTCATCCCCTACTCGGCCGCCGTGTTCATCGGCCTCTCCTACCTGTTCCAGCTCAACTTCGGCACCGAATTCTGGCAGGCCCTGGTGTTCATGGGCCTGTTCACCTCCGTCTACATGGTCCTGGGCGGCTACAAGTCAATGACCATGATCGACGTCTTTTTCGGCGTCCTGATGCTGATCGGCGGCGGCGTGGTGATCTTCAGCGTCGTGGGCAACGCCGGCGGCCTGGCCGCCGCCACCGCGCGCCTGGCCCGCATCGACCCGAAGCGCACATC
>CAYXCX010000245.1:0-3255 GCA_964463405.1 uncultured Clostridia bacterium | reverse complement strand
GCGGATTGCGCTCCAGCACCCGTTCCTCCACTTTCTCCAGGCAGTAGAAGCGAAACGCCGCCTCCTTCAGCCGCCGGCAATAATCCGCGGCCTTGCCCATGACCGGCTCCAGCTCCTCGGGCAGGGACGGCCCAACGACCTCCGGCTCCGGAACGGGAGCCGGGGGCGGCAGAACGGCGATCTCCTTTTCAGCGCTGGCCCTGTTGCCGGTCAGCAGGTCCTGCACCTCGACGTGGACCGGGTAGCTCCCCGGCGCAGGAAAATGGAGGGCCATCTCGACATCGACGGCTGGATCGCCCGCCAGGATCTCTTTCTCGGCCGCCAGGGGATCGCCGCCGCGCACATGGGCGCGGACGCCGACCCGCAGCCGACCTTTCAGGCCCGCATCGCCGTAAGTCCTCTGGTAATCGGACAGCGAAATGACCAGCTTGCCGTCCCGCCACTCCAGCGCCTGGATCTTGAGCGGGAACACCTCGCCCAACTCCAGCTTGCGCGAGAAGACCGCCTTCAGCCCCTGGCGCTTCACCTCGACACGCAGCCGGCGCTGGCGGTCTTCTCCCGGCCCCGGTTTGAAGGTCAGGACATAATAGACGTCCTCCTTTTCGGCCGCCTGCCGCAGCGCCTCGCCCAGCCGGGTGGAATTGCTCACCCGGCCGCCGGTGTCGGCGCTGATCTGGCGGAAAGCCCCCTCCCATGAAGAGAACACCGGCTGCCACTGCAGGTGTTCGTCGCCAAGCATCTCGCCCACGGCGTCGCTCAAGAAGACGTGGTAGGTGGCGTTGGCGCCAACGAACAACGGCCGCAGGTCGCGCAGGTAGCTCGTCACGTCGCTGCCCAGCTTGACCTGTTTCTCGGTCTCATTCATGAACCGCTTGAGTTCGGTGATGGTCTCCTGCAGCATGGGCGCATCGCGCAGCAGCCGCGAGTCGCGGTGCAGCAGCGGCAGCCGCTCGTTCTGCAGGAACAGCAGCGCCCACTTCTCTGCCTCCACCGCCTTGAGCGCCCCGGCCAGCCGCTCCAGCCAGGCCGGGTAGCCTTTCAACCGCTCCAGGCGGTACTCGTTGAGGGCGCTAAGGTAGCCCATCTTGAACCGCTCCAAGAGGTTCATTTCCAGGGAAACCCGTGCGGTTTTGTCGTCAGGGTTATAGGGGAAAAACACCAGGTCGTCGTAGAATTCACCGGCGTTCCGTTGCAGCTCGTTCACCAGGCGCATCTTTTCGAGTCTTTTTCGCTTCAGCTCATCGGTCATGGCGGCAAAGAACTTTTCGATCTTCTTCCCTTCCCCTTCGGGAGACGACACGTCGATGACCTGCTTGCCGTCACTCAGCACGATGCGGTCGCCCGACCGGTACACGTTTTCTAAAAAATATTTCCAGGCGCTGGGCCACTCGCGGCTCTCCTCGTTGAACCATAGCATGAACAGGAACAGGCGCGGCTTGGGCTTGGCCACTGTGACGCCGGCATCGACCTCGGGACGGGCCAGCGAACGCCGCAACTCGCGGCAGTAGGCAACCTTGACGGGTTGGCCCTCCTCGTGCAGAACAAAATCTTCGGCCCGGAGCCCCGGCACCGGCTTGCCGCCATCGAACACCCGCACCAGGATCTCCTGGTAGATCACCTCGACACGCTTGTGGATCCGTTCCTGGCCCGCCAGCAGGGTGAACAGGGCCAACAGCGCCGCGAGTAAAATGATCCACTGATGGATTGGCTTTATTCTCTTTCTCATCTTGAATATTTTATTTCCTGCATAAAGAAAAAGCAATAGCCCAAAAGATGGTCTTGAAGTACTACGGAAAGGGAGATAAAGAAAAGAGCGGCACAATGAGAAAGCGATCGCTCCTCATACACTATAACTGCTCAGAAGAATCAAATCGTTCCAAATAGAACAAAATCATGACTTGATGGACTTGTTCGACACCAAAGTAAAAAAATTAATGTTAAAAACGGTTTTTTACTGTGACGAAATTGTGACATGTTGTTTTCAATTTCGGGGTGATTTTGGTAATTCCGGTCATGTCCTGGCAATGAGTAAAAAACTCCTAAAACCATTGATAATAAAGGAATATGACGGTGGGAACGAAAAGCCGAAGGGGGGATTCGAACCCCCGACCTACTGATTACGAATCAATTGCTCTACCAGCTGAGCTACTTCGGCCCGAGTGAGCGCGTTTTTCATTGTAGCGTAAATGCGGCGGGGCGTCAATGGCCGTGCCTTTACAAAAAGTGGCGCTTCCGCTAGAATCAGCCTCGCCATCGCAGGCAATCCAGGAGTGCTGTCATGAAGAAGAAAAAGATCATCGTCCTCGGCTCGGGGCTGGTCGGCGCGCCCATGGCCCTGGACCTGGCCCAGGACCCTGGCTTTGAAGTCACGGCGGCCGACATCAGCGCCGAGGCGCTGCAGAAGTGCGCCAAGAACAAGGCGATCCGCCTCGTCCAGGCGGACCTGTCGGACGCCGACCGGGTCCGCGAGCTCGTCGCGAGCCACGACCTGGCCCTGAACGCCGTCCCCGGCTTCCTGGGCTACCAGACCCTGCGCGCCGTGATCGAGGCCGGCCGCGACGCGGTCGACATCGCTTTCTTTCCCGAGGACCCGTTCATGCTCGACGAGCGCGCAAAAAGCAAGGGGGTCACGGCCGTCGTCGACTGCGGCGTGGCGCCGGGCATGAGCAATCTGCTGGTCGGCCATGTCCACCGCCAGCTCGACGCCACCCACTCGGCCCTGATCCATGTCGGCGGCCTGCCCGAACTGCGCATTTGGCCCTGGGAGTACAAGGCGGTCTTTTCCCCCAGCGACGTGATCGAGGAGTACGTGCGGCCGGCGCGCTACGTGGAAAACGGCAAGCTGGTGGTGCGGCCGGCCCTCTCCGATCCAGAGTACCTGAACCTGCCGGGCGTCGGCTCGCTGGTGGCCTTCAACAGCGACGGCCTGCGCACGCTGGCGCGCACCCTGGACATCCCCAACATGAAGGAAAAGACGCTGCGCTACCCAGGCCACATCGAGAAGATCGCCGTCCTGCGCGAGACCGGCTTCTTCAGCCAGGAGCCGGTCGAGGTCCACGGCGTCCGCATCCGCCCCGTCGACTTCACCGCCCGGCTCCTCTTTCCGCTGTGGAAGCTGCAGCCCGGCGAAACCGACCTGACCGTGATGCGGATCGCGGTCGAGGGCGAAAAGGGCAGGGCCAGGGTCCGCCACACCTACGACCTGCTCGACCGCTTCGACGCCGCCAGCGGCGTCCACTCCATGGCCCGCACCAC
>CAYXCX010000244.1:0-3271 GCA_964463405.1 uncultured Clostridia bacterium | reverse complement strand
CTCACGGTCGTCTGGCGTCCGGCCGGCACTTTTGATCTTTTTGAAGGCGCTGCGCAAAAATCCTTCACTCCCCAGAAGAGCGTTTTTACCGTATATTTCCTCAGCTTCGATTTCCGCCCCCTGCCTGGAGTATCCTTTCAAGAATCTCCTGTATTCGCTCCTGTCGCCATTGAACATGGCCAACAAATCGTCTATCCGCAAAAAGGCCGGGGGCTTTTGCTTTTGATTGTAAAATCGACAGCTGCTGTACTCATATCTGGATGGCTCATCCACATACCCGGCGCGCACCGGGTTCAGGTGAATGTAAGCGCTCAATACCTTCAGATATTCTTCCTTTTCAACCAAAATAGCCTTGTACCGCCCCTGAAAAACGGAGCCAACGATATCGTACTTGCGACGGAACCAGTTACCGTAACTCGCGTTCAGGTAATGCATGGCCTGGCTCAAGTTGCCGTTCGGTGTTTCCAGCAACAGATGATAGTGGTTGCTCATCAGCACAAAGGCATGGATCAACAATCCGTATTTCTCTGCTGTTTCACCAAGCTTGATCAGGAATTTGCTTTTGTCGGCCGGGCAGGTAAAAATGCAATCGCGACGCTCGCCCCTGGCAATGACATGATAAAATGCATTTTCATACTCAATCCGCAACGGCCGCGCCATGAGAAGATGTTATCTACGAAAATTCGCCGAGTCAATATTCAATTTTGTGACCTGACCCCGGAGGCTGCTAATTTTCATTTTTGAGACCTGACCCCGGAGGCTGGCTAAAGGTGTTTTTTCAGGAAGGCCGGGGCCGCAGGGTCGGGGGTGAAGCGGAACTCGCGGCAGGGAACGGCGGCGCATACGCCCTTGGCCAGGGCCACCACCCGGGCCGCCGCGTCGGGGTCGTACCAGGGGACTGAGGCCATGGCCAGGAGGCGGTCGGCGGCTGCCGCGGCCGGGACCTCCTCGATCTCATTCTTGCTGCCGTGGCGCAGGAAAAATATGCCGGCCAGCCTGCCGCTTCCCGGCCTGGCGATTTCGGCCGTCCCGGCCCAGGGGGTGCCGAAAGCCAGCCACTCCCCTTTCCTCCGCCTGACGACCATCCGCTCGTCGCTGAGCATCCGGCCCAGCCCGGCCCCGGCCAGGAGTTGGGAAATCGTGCTCTTGCCCGCGCCCGAGGCACCGGCGAGCAGGAAGATCCGCCCGCCCAGCTTCATTCCCGCGCCATGGACCAGCAGGCCGCGGCGGCGGGCGAAATAGTGCATCAGCACGAGCTGGTCCAGGGGATAGACGAAAGGCAGGTCGATCAGCCGCCGCCCCGCGCGCCCGGGCGCCGGGAGGGCAAAGTGGAGGTCCACGCGCCCGGCCCCGGTCCCGAAACCGGCCAGCCACAGCGGCGGGCGCCGCTTGCCCGGGGCCAGGACCAGCCGGTAGCGCGGGCCGGCGCGGAACAGCGACCAGGAATCTCCGGTGTCAAAGACCTTGCTCATCCCGTCCAGGCTGGGCCATATGTCGCCCATAAGCCTGACCGTCATGCGCTCGCCGCCGGCCTGAGCAACTCCCCTGGCGACGAACGGGCGGTACAGGGGAGAGGCGATGCGCAGGCGCGAACCGGCAGGGGCTGAAAACGCGATCTCCACCCCGCCGATGGCCAGCCTGGCGCCCTCGGGCAGAAGCAGCGGGCTCAACTCCCCGGTTCGCTGGCGCAGGCGCGGCTCACGCAGGGCTGGTTGTAGCTGGTTCCCGAAGCCACCATCTTGCAGCCGATCCCCAGGGTCTGAGTACCCGGCGCGATGCTCACCACGCGCAGCTGCGGCTTGGCGTATTTTTTCCTTGCGGGCTTCTCGTTGCGGTTCTGCTTCATCATTCCTCCAGCGTCAGGTTATTCAAGGCATCGTATCGGCCGTTGCCGATCGCGCAAATGTATGCGGAAGGGATGCTCTCCGATCCGTTCTCCAGGGCGAAAAATCCGGGACAATAGCCGCACAAGAGTTTCCTTTTGCAGCCGCTGCAGGGCATGGCGGGAGCGGGGGCGACGCCGCGAAACTCCCGGAACGCCTGCTCCCAGCCCCGGCGGAAGCCGCCGGCGGCCAGGTCGTGGCGCGCGCCGCGCACCATGAGACAGGGGTAGAGCCAGCCGTCGGGCTCGACATGGAACGTGTTCACCCCCGAGCCGCAGTTGTAGAGGCCGGCGCCGTTGTCGGCGCCGCGAAAGGCCGCAAGAAAATCGCGCCACTCCTGCCGCCGGCCGGGATCGGCCATTTCCAGGGCTACCGCCCGCTCGGCTGGCACCCGCAAGTCGGTTGGCCTGCCTTCGCCGCCCCAGGCCGGGAAGATGGCGGCGTCGAAGCGGAACTTCACCCCCAGGCCGCGGGCGTACTCTTCCAGGGCCGGAAACTCGCCGTCGTTCAGGGTCATCAGCACGCTCTTGAGGCCCAGGGGGAAACCGCGCGCCAGCAGCGACTCGATGCCGCGCCTGGCCCGGTCGAAGGAGCCGGGCACGCCGGTGATGCGGTCGTTGACCCCGGCGCTGGCGCCATAGAGGCTGATCTCGATCCGGTAAGGCGGCAGCGAAGCGAACAACTCGATGACCCGGTCCTCGATCAGCGTGCCGTTGGTAAAAACGGTGACCAGAAAGCCGCTGCGCTTGGCGTGGGCATAGATTTCGGCGAAATCGCGGCGCAGCAGGGGCTCGCCGCCGGTCAGCAGCAGGTACAGGCAGCCGGCATCCTTAAGCTCGTCGAGGATTTCCAGCCAGCGGGCCGTGTCCAACTCGCCGGCCAGGTCGCCCTCCCCGCGGGCATAGCAATGGGCGCAGGCCAGGTTGCAGCGGTTGGTCAGCGCCAGGCTGCCGGAAAGGGGGATGCGCTGGGCCGCGACCGTCCGCTCCAGCTCGCGCCAGAAGCGGGCGTCGTCCAGCCCGGTCGGCCGCTCGCAGGCCGAGGTCACGCAAGCTCCTCGGCCAGGCCGTTTTGCAACAGCCGGTCCACGAAGTCTCGCGCGTCCTCGCCGGCCCGGCCGGGCTCCACTTCGAACTCCTGCGCGATCTCGGAGACGATCGCTGCCAGCGTCCTGCCGCCGTCGAGCCGCTGCCAGAGAAAATCGGCCACCGGGTTCAGCACGAAGATGTTGTTCATATCCACCGGCGCGCCGCAGACCGGAATGAGAAAGGTTTCGCCGGCGATCTCGCGCTTGGCAACCCCCTCCTTGCGGCGGTACCGGGCCTCCGGCTTCATTTGAGCGGCATGCCCGGGTCGCCGAGCCAGTTGTAGACGTTCAGCAGCGAGCT
>CAYXCX010000243.1:0-3282 GCA_964463405.1 uncultured Clostridia bacterium | reverse complement strand
CTGACGTCTCTTGCTCTTCCTTGTTCCTGATAATTGACACCCGGATTGGGTGAGGTTACTATTTCAACAGAGCCAAAAATGAAGTGTAGAATAATTTTGCTTCTATTCCCCACCCTGCTGCTGGCCGCCGAAAAGGACGTGCGGCCCTTTCTGCAGACCGGTCCCTGGTATCCAGCCGACCCGGCGCAGCTGCGCAGGACTCTGGACGAGCTGTTCGCCGCCGCTTCCCGGCCGGAGCCAGGCATGGCTGTCCGCGCCCTCATCGCCCCCCACGCCGGCATCCAGTATTCGGGCCGTTGCGCCGCCAAGGCGTATTCCGCTCTCGCGCCCGCCCAGGAGGTGCGCCGCGTCATCCTCATGGGCGGCTCGCACCGTTCCGGGTTCCATGGCGCCTGCGTGGCCGACCATGCCGCCTGGGCGACGCCGCTGGGCCAGGTTGACGTCGACCTCGAGGCGTGCCGCGTCCTGGCGCGGAAAGCGCTCTTTCGCAGCGACAACCGCCTCATGCTTCACGAGCACGCGCTGGAGAACCAGCTCCCCTTCCTGCAGCGGGCGCTGGGAGACGGCTTCCGCATCGTCCCCATCCTCTTCGGCAGCCTACGCCGTGAGGATTTCTCCGCCATGGCCGAGGCCATCGCGCCCATCGTAGACGACGCTACGCTCATCGTGGCCAGCAGCGACCTGACCCATTACGGGCACGACTTCGGCTACACGCCATTCCGGACGGATATCAAGGCCCGCCTGGAAACGCTGGACAGGGGGTTCATCGACCCCATCCTGAGCCTCGACTTCGACCGCCTCTTCGCGTACCGCGATAAGACGGGCATCACCGCCTGCGGCGCCGCCCCCATCGGCGTGCTGGTCCGCCTGCTCCAAAAAAGCGGCGCCCAGGCAAGACTGGCCGACTACTACAGGTCGGGAGACCTGAACGGGGACTTCAGCACCAGTGTCAGTTACGCCTCGATCGTGTTCACGGCCAGGGCGGCCTTTCCCGCGGCGCTGGACCGCCAGGAGCGGAAGATGCTGCTGGAGCTGGCCCGCTCGACCCTGCGCGACCGCTTCCAGGGCCGCCAGGCCCCAGCCGGCCTGGAAGCGATGTTTGCCGCCCATCCCCGGCTGCTCGGCGAATCGGGGGTCTTCGTCACCCTGCGCCGACGGGGCGAGCTGCGCGGCTGCATCGGCAGCATCGCCGGCGCCGGGCCGCTGTGGCGCGGCGTGGCGGCCAACGCCCTACGCGCCGCCTTCGAAGATCCCCGTTTCCCGCCCCTGGCCGAGCGCGAGCTGGCGGCGATCCGCATCGAAATCTCGGTCATGACGCCGCTGCGGCCCGTATCCGGCTTTCGCGCCGTCCGCTTGGGAACCGACGGCGTGGTCCTGCGCGACGGCGCCGCCCAGGCCGTCTTCCTGCCCCAGGTGGCGAGCGAGACGGGCTGGGGGCTGGACGAGTTCCTGGGCCGGCTGTGCCTGAAGGCGGGGCTTGACCGCGAGGCCTACCGGACCTCGCCCACCCTGAAGCTCGAGGTATTCCAGGCCCAAGTCTTCGCCGAGGGCGAGGGCGGCCGATGACGCTGTCGCGCCGGCGCTTCGCCGGGGTTCTTCTCGGCGCCGGGGCCGCGCTGGCCGCCCCGGCCCGGGCCTGGGCCCGAAAACCGAAAGCCAGCCCGGCCGCCCATTACGAAAAGCTGAGCAGCGGCGCCGTGGTCTGCCGTTTGTGCCCGCACGAGTGCCGGGTCGGCCCGGGCCGGCGCGGACTCTGCGGCGTGCGCGAAAACCGCGGCGGAAAATACTACACCCTGGTCCACGGCCAGCCCTGCTCGCTCCATGTCGACCCCATCGAAAAAAAGCCGCTGTTCCACTACCTGCCCGGCAGCCAGGCCCTGTCCCTGGCCGCGTCCGGCTGCAACTTCACCTGCCGTTTCTGCCAGAACTGGGAGATCTCCCAGCGCCGCCCCGAGGAGCTGGACACGATCGACCTGCCGCCGCAGGCGGTCGTGCGCCTGGCCCGGCAGCGGCGCTGCCCGGTCATCGCCCACACCTACAGCGAGCCGGTGGTCTTTTTCGAGTACGTGCGCGACTGCGCCGCCCTGGGCCGCGAACAGGGCGTGCCCAACGTCATGATCAGCAACGGCTTCATCCAGAAGGAGCCGCTGCGCGAACTCTGCCGCCACCTGGGAGCGGTCAAGATCGACCTCAAGGCCTTCGGCGAGCCGTTCTACCGCGAGCAGTGCGGCGGCGCCCTGAAGCCGGTGCTGGACACGCTGCTGACCGTGCGCGCCGAGAAGCCGTGGCTGGAGGTGGTGGCGCTGCTCATCCCGGGGCTGAACGATTCGCGCCGCGAGACCGAGGCCATGTGCCGCTGGCTGTTTCGCGAGTTGGGCCCGGATGTGCCGCTCCACTTCTCCCGCTTCGCCCCGACCTACCGGATGCAGAACGTGCCGCCCACGCCGCCGGCGACCCTGTTCGCGGCGCGGCAGACCGCCCTGGAGGCCGGCATCCGCTTCTGCTACGTGGGCAACCTGCTCTCCGACGCCGAGCACACCTATTGCCCGGGCTGCGGCCGGGTGCTGCTGCGCCGCCTGCTGCACAGCGTCGAGAACCAGGGGCTGAAAAAGGGGCGCTGCGGGGCCTGCGGGGCAACGATCCCCGGGGTGTTCGTTTAGGGAGGGCCTTGCGCCCTTTGTTTTTGCCATTTTTTGGGGTATAATCGGATTTTCAAAGGCTCCGCCCGCCGGCGGCGCCGCGATTCCAGGGAGAGCACCATGGCCGCGAAAATCCTTGTCCGCGATTTGACCCTGCGCGACGGACAGCAGTCGCAGTTCGCCACGCGCATGACCCAGGCCCAGGTCGACCGACTGCTGCCCCTGTACCGCCGGGCCGGATTTTACGCCATGGAGGTGTGGGGCGGCGCCGTCCCCGACTCGGTCATGCGCTACCTGGACGAGAACCCCTGGGAGCGGCTGGAAAAGATCAAGGCCGGCGTCGGCTCGGTCTCCAAGCTGACCGCCCTGTCGCGCGGCCGCAACCTGTTCGGCTACAACCCCTACCCCGACCACGTGATCGAGGGGTTCTGCCGGAACGCCGTCCAGTCGGGCATCGACGTCATGCGCATCTTCGACGCCCTGAACGACGTCGACAACATGAAGTCGACCATCCGCTACGTCAAGGCCAACGGCGGCGTCGCCGACTGCGCCGTCTGCTACACCGTCGACCCCAGGTTCGGCGCCGGCGACCGGCTGCGGGCCCTGCTGCGCGGCCGGCCCCTGCCCAAGACGCTGTTCGACG
>CAYXCX010000242.1:0-3290 GCA_964463405.1 uncultured Clostridia bacterium | reverse complement strand
CCTGGACGATGACCCGGCCGTCGACGATGATGCCGATGCGCCGGCAGACCTCCTGGGCCAGGGGGAGGATGTGGGTGGCGAACAGGACGGCGGCCCCCTTGGCGGCGACCTCCTTCAGGTACAGCTTGAACTTCTTGCCCACCAGCGGGTCGATGGAGACCAGCGGCTCGTCGAGCAGCAGCAGCCGCGGCTCCACCGCCAGCGCCTGGGAGATGAGCAGCTTCTGGCGCGTCCCCGCCGAGTAGTTTTCCACCAGCTCGCGGCGGTATTCCTCGAACTCGAAGTACTTGAAAAAGAAATCGGCCTGTTCGCGGCGCCTGGCATAGGGGATCTTGTACAGGTCCATGTAGAAGTTCAGGTGCTCCTCGCCGCTAAGCTTGTAATACAGGAAAGGCTGGTCGGGAACGTAGGCGATCAGCCGCTTCAGGCGGCTGTCGTCGCGGTGGTAGGGAACGCCGTCGACGACGATGGCGCCGCCGTCGGGCGCCAGCAATCCGGCCAGGGCCTTGAGGGTCGTGGTCTTGCCCGCCCCGTTGGGCCCCAGCAGCCCGTAGGTTTCCCCGGCGGCCACTGAAAAGGAGACGCTTTTCAGCGCCTGGCGCTTGCCGAACGATTTCCGCAGGTCGGTGATTTGCAGCATGAGGGCATTTTATCACAAGAGAAACTTTCGTAACGCGTGACGCGTGACACGTGACTTGTAATTGCAATAAACGGGACTAGAAGTGAAATGTGAAAGGTGAACCGTAGAAAATGAAGGCAAGGACACGGTCTGGGGCTTGACAGTGTTTTCCTCACTTATAAAGTAAGAGTATCTTCTGTTTTGGCTCTGCGGACACCGTCACAGACACGAAGGCTTTTTTAATGCTCCCTGGGTTTTACTCGTCACGCGTCACGCGTTACGCGTCACGATAGCTCGTTTTATTTTTCAGTGAATGTCCACACTCCGTCCCAGTTCTCCGGCGGGGAGGCCAGCAGCCGCGCGCAGCGGCCGGCAAACAGCCGCGCCGGCCCGTCGTCGGGCAGGGCAACGAAGATTTCCCTGGCCGCGGCGAAATCTCCGGCAAAATAGAGGTCCAATGCGCCGGCAAAAAGCTCCAGGCTCCGGCGCGTTTCCGCCTCTGCCTCTTCCGCGGCGGCCACGACCTCGAAGATCTCCTCGGGCACCTGCTTGCCCTTGACGCGCACCCGGTCCAGCCGGCGCAGCAGCGCCTCCCCCGCCGCCAGGCGGCCGGTGAGCGAGCCGCAGACGACCCGGGTGCCGTACTGCTTGTTGATCCCCTCCAGGCGCGAGGCCAGGTTGACCGCGTCGCCGATGACCGTGTACTCGAAGCGCCGCCTGGAGCCGATGTTGCCCACGATGACCTCGCCGCTGTTGACCCCCACGCGCATGCCCAGCCGCGGCAACCCGGCGGCGGCGAACTCCGCGTTCAGCTCCTGCAGCTTTTCCTGGCAGCGCAGGGCGGCGCGCAGGGCGCGGGCGGCGTGGCGGCTGTCGGCCAGCGGCGCCCCCCAGAAGGCCATGATGGCGTCGCCCTCGAACTTGTTGACGAAGCCGCCCTCGGCCATGATCACCGCGGTCATGCGCTCGAGGTAGGTGTTGAGCAGGGCCACCACCTCCTCGGGTGGCAGCTTCTCCGACAGCGAGGTAAAGCCGGCCAGATCGGAGAAGAACACGGTGACCAGCTTCTTCTCGCCGCCGAGCCGCAGGCCGCCCGGATTCTTGACGATCTCGGCCAGCAGCGAGTCGGACATGTAGCCGCGGAACGCGCCCTCGATGAACTTCTTCTCGCGGCGCACCCGCTGGTAGCGGGCGTAGGAATCGTAGCCGGCGCAGCCGGCCACCCCGGCCAGCAGGGGAATGAGCCGCAGGTCGATGCCGGCCTGGAACAGGGCCAGGTTCGCTCCCAGCAACGCCAGCGCCGCGGCCAGGGCCGCCAGCAGCTGGGCGGACAAGGTGCCCAATCTCGCCAGGGCGAGGTTCAGCGCCGCGACCGCCAGCAGCGCCAGCAGCCATTGCAGGCGCGGGTCAAGGACGCGGATGAAGTCATTGCCGAGCAGGTTGGCGATGGCCGTGGCGTGAAGCTCAAAGCCCGAGCTCACGGCGCTGACCGGCGTGGGCCGGTTGTCCAGCAGGCCGGCGGCGGTGGCGCCGATGACGACGACCTTGCCCTTCAGGCCTTCCGCCGCCAGCTGGGGCTTCTCTCCGGCCTGGCGCCTGACCTGCGCCTGGATCAGCTCAGAAATCGCGTAGGTGCGGAAGCTGCCGCCGCGGTAAAAGCGCAGGTTGAGCCCGCCGTCGGCGGCGAACGGGACCCGCTTCAGGTTCAGGCCGGGATCGGCGTGCAGGGCGGCTGCCAGAGCCAGCGCAGGATACACGCGGCCCCCGTGGCCGATGAAAAGCCGGAGGCGGCGGTAGATGCCGTCGCGCCCGGGATCGTCCTGGGCGTTGCCACAGCCGCGGGCCGGGTCCCGGGGCAGCCCCAGCGGCTGCTCGACCCTGCCGTCGCGCCGCTCCCGGCGGGGCAGCGGCGGCGGCGAGCTCAGGGCGAAGCGCTCCAGTCCGGCCGCATCCCCTTCCCCCTTCAGGAACAGCAGCGGCAGGAAAACCCGGCCCGACTCGCGTAGCGAGCGGGCCAGCCATTCGTCCTCCTCCGGGTAGGGGCCGGCCTCGCTGAAGACCATGTCCAGGACGACGGCCCATGCCCCGGCGAAGGCAAGGAAATCGACGGCCCGGGCGTACAGGCTGCGCGGCCACGGCCAGCCCAGGCCGAACTCGCGGCTGTAGAAATCGAGGCTGCCCTGGTCGATCTTGGCCAGGACGACGCTGGCCGGGGCGGGGCGGCTGAACAGCCGCATTTTCAGATCGTAGATCCTCGCCTCATAAAGCCGGGATAGAACGCCGCCGGCCAGGAAGGCGAAGGCGAACAGGAGGGCGGTCGACAGCGCGAAGCGCTTCAAGATCAGCCGCCGGACTGGGCCTGGCGGTAGCGAACGGCGCGAGCCTGGCGGCCCTTTTTCGCGGCGGCGGCGGGCAGGCGGCCGGATACGGCCGCGATGCGCCTGGCCGCCGCGGGATGGGCCGAGAAGGCGGCGAGTTTCTTTTTTTCGGCGGCGCGGACCTTCTCCAGCATGTTGAGCAGGGCGCCGGGATCGTAGCCGGAGGCAGCCAAAAGCTCCAGGGCGCCCAAGTCGGCGTCCTTTTCCTGGCCGCGGGAATACCCTTTCTGCAGCAGGGTGCCGCTGATGTCCATCACCGAATCCTGGAACACGCCCAGGGCTCCGCCATGCGC